>QKGK01000302.1 GCA_003250455.1 Chloroflexota bacterium
AGGTACAGCAGCCGGGCCATATCATAATCGCGCTTCATCCGGCCGATCTTCTGCTTGACCAGCTGGTACTCGCCGATCGGCTTGCCGAAGGTCTCGCGCTCGTGGGCATATTTCACGCTGGCGTCCAGGCTGGCGCGGATCAGGCCGGTCGCGCCGGAAGCCACGGTGTAACGCCCGTTGTCCAGGCATGACATGGCGATCTTGAAGCCTTCGCCTTCTTCGCCCAGACGATTCTCCACCGGCACGCGCACGTCCTGCATGGCGACCCAGCCGGTAGAACCGGCACGCACGCCCAGCTTGCCGTGGATGTCGCCGGTGGTCACGCCGGCCCGGTCGGTCTCCACGATGAAGGCGGTCAGCCCGCCGGATGGCTTATCAGTGTTTTGGTCGGTGCGGGCGACGACCAGTACATGGTGGGCTTTGCTTGCCAGCGAGATCCACATTTTCTCCCCGTTAAGGATGTAGGAGTCGCCGTCACGCACGGCAGTGCTGCGCATGGCCGCCACGTCCGAGCCTGCGCCCGGTTCGGTCAGGCCGAAAGCGGCATACTTCTCGCCGGTGGCCTGCGGCGTCAAAAAGCGCTGCTTCTGGTCTTCGGTACCCCACTGCAGCAGGCCCATACTGTTCAGGCCCATGTGCACCGACATGACCACGCGCAAGGTGGTATCCGCATATTCCAATTCTTCACAAACTAAACCCAGGGTTATGTAATCAAATCCTTGCCCCCCGTACCTCACCGGGATGTTAATTCCCAGTATGCCAAGCTCCGCCATTCTGGGTAATATCTGGGGGTCCATTTCCTGCTTGCGGTCCCAATCCTGAATGGTGGGAATGACCTCTTTGTGCGTAAAATCGCGCACCATTTTTTGGGCCATTCGGTGTTCTTCAGTAAGGTTAAAGTTCATATTATCCCTCGTTAGAAAAGATACTAGCCTCATTATTATAACATTGACCTATAGCTCCTCTAAAAGTGTCATTTGTCCCAAAATGGGGAGGAAATCAAGGCGAGGTACGATGGTTGTAAGGATGGATTTCTGTTTGTTCTACAACGAGAACAGGAACCTAAACAGGGGGACTGTAAGCTCGGGATGGAAAACTGGTTTCCCGCCAGAACCATGCGGGAAAGACACGCAACAAATATCGGGGGGAGACAAGGTCAGTTAGGGGAGGGTTTAGACAAGTATGTCGTTCCCGCGCAGGCGGGAACCCACATAAAGGGCCGGGAGTTCGGGACGGTAAAATGGTTTCCCGCCAAAACCATGCGGGAAAGACATGCAAAATAAATCGGGATGTCGTTCCCGCGCAGGGGGGAACCCAGAGCAGGGTCAAGGTCAGGAAGTGGCGATGTCTGGTAAGGGCGGGTTTTAAAAACCGTTAGGTTTTCACCCGCCTCTACAACATGCTCTCCCGGCCAATTTTGGCATATAATCCAATGGATGAACTCTTCACACCCTTTCCGCCTGCTCCTGTTGGTTGTGTTGGTGGCCTTGCTGGCAGCCTGCGGCGAAACGCCCACAGATCCTGCTGTGCAAACCGAAACACCGGCTGCTGCGCTCTCCCCGGAGAGCAGCCCGGAGGAGGCGCTGGCCTATTGGCAAGCTGCCGCAGAAGCCAACCCGGATGACGCTGCTGCCCACTACCAATTGGGGCTGCTCTTCTTTTTGTTAGACCCCAGGCAGGCCGCCGAACCGCTGCAGCAGGCTGAGCAGCTCGACTCGGAACTGGCTCCCCAGGTAAGCCGGCTGGAAGCTGCGCTGCGCCAGATCGGCGCGGTGGACGATCCGGCTTACCAATCCACCATCATCGGGCAGGCCCTGGCTTCCCTGGAAGAATGGCAGTTGGCCCAAATTGCCCTGGAGCAGGCCGTGCAGGCAGACCCGAAATATGGCGAAGCCTGGGCATACCTGGGTGAAGTGCGCCAGCAAACCGGCAGCGGAGACCCGCTGGAAGCGCTCAATGAGGCCTTGCGCCTGAACCCGAATTCTTATGCGGGCAACCTGTTCGCCAGCATGTACTGGAAGCGCAACGAGCAGCCTGAACGGGCGCTCAGCTACCTGTACACGGCCATTGAGCAGGATGTCAGCAACCTTTCCCTGCAGGAAGACCTGGCGCAAACCCTGGTTCTGGCCGGAAAAGTGGAGGAGGGCTTCCAGACCATCCAGGACCTATTGGACCAAGACCCGGAAAACCCGGTCATCTGGAGGATGCTGGCCCGCCTGAGCATTGAGAACGGCGTGCAGGTAAGTCAGGTGGGGCTGCCTGCTGCCCGTCAGGCGGTGGTGCTGGAACCGGATAGCGCCGAGGCTGCCTTGCTGCTGGGGCGCGCCTATATGCTTACAAACAACACGCTGCTTGCCGAACGCTTCTTTGCCCAAGCGGCTGAACAGCAGCCTGCGCTGGCTGCCCCGCATTTCTACCTTGGTATGCTGTACCTCAACCAGGAAATGCTCCAACCGGCACAGGGACAATTCCGGCAGGCGCTTGCATTGGCGGAAGCCAGCGGTGAGGCTGCCATTGCTGCCCAGGCCAGGCAAATCCTGGGACAGTATTTCCCCTAATATTATTTTCGCCAACGTTTCTGTAAGATAAATTTAGTCTGATTTGTGCTAAAATAACGCATCTGTAATTGCTTCTCAAGTAAAAGGAGAGAACGTGAAAAGGAATACAAAACTATTAATTTTTATTGGAGTTATTGTCATCTCGCTGCTCGCATGTTCCACATTCAGCAGTGGGGGAAGCAACAGCGGGAACACTACCGGGAACGATACGGGCAGCGAACCAGCCAACATCCTCTTTGAGGACGATTTTTCCAACTCAAACAGCGGATGGGACCAATACAGTGACGATGCCGGGCTGACCGATTACGAGAACGGTGCGTACAAGATCGGCATTTATACCGATACCTATTTCTACTGGGCGAATCCTTACCAGAACTTTGGTGATGTGATCGTGGAAGTGGAAGCCCAAAAGACCAGCGGCGGCGACGATATGCAGTACGGCATCATTTGCCGCCACCTGGATGTGGACAACTGGTATGCGCTGGTCATCAGCGGTGACGGTTTTGCCGCCATCCGTAAACGCTACCAGGGCAGCGACCTGGATTACATCGCTGACTGGGTGGAAGTCGGCGCGATCAACACCGGCAACAGCACCAACAACCTGCGCGCCGAGTGTGTGGGCAGCCGCCTTTCCCTTTATGTCAATGGCACGCTCGCCGTTGAAGCCAACGATGGTGATATTTCCTCCGGTGATGTGGGCCTGATGGCGGGAACCTTTGACCAATCCTCCACCGAGGTGCTCTACGACAACTTCGTGGTGCGCAAACCCTAAAGGATATTAGCACAAGACGTATGAAGGTCTATCTCGACACCGTAGGGTGCCGCCTGAACCAAAGTGAGATCGAAACCTATGCCCGGCAGTTGACCGCTGCCGGGCATCATTTGGTTGCCACGATGGAAGAAGCCGACATGATGGTGCTGAACACCTGCGCTGTGACCGCCGCGGCGGCTTCCGATTCGCGGCAAAAGATCCGCCAGGCCAACCGGGCCGGGGTGGAGGAGATCGTCGTCACCGGCTGTCTGTCCACCATCCGCCCGGAGAAGATCGCCGCCATGCCCGGCGTGGTGCGTGTGGTGCCCAACGAAGATAAGGACAGCCTGGTGGCAAGCGTGCTGGATGTTCCCCTGGAGCAGCTCATCTCCCCGGACAGCCTACGCCAGCCGGTGCCCGGCAGCCGGATGCGCACGCGCGCCTTCATCAAAGTGCAGGACGGCTGTGACAACAAATGCACCTTCTGCATCACCACCGTGGCACGCGGCGGAGGGCGCAGCCGTCCGGTGCAGGACGTGCTGGACGATGTGCAGGCCGCCCTGGACGCAGGCACGCAGGAAGTGGTGCTCACCGGTGTGCATCTTGGCTCCTGGGGATATGATTTCAGCGCCCCTCAGCACCTACAGGACCTTGTCGCCGCCCTGCTGGACAACCCTGACTTGCCCCGCCTGCGGCTCTCCTCCCTGGAACCCTGGGACCTGGACGCAGATTTCTTTGCCCTCTGGCAAGACCCGCGGCTGTGCCGTCACCTGCACCTGCCGCTGCAGTCCGGCAGCGCCGGGGTGCTGCGCCGCATGGCCCGCAAGGTAACCCCTTCCTCCTTTGCCGCGCTGGTCGAAGCGGCCCGCCGGCAGATCCCGGGGATCGCCATCACCACCGACCTGATCGCCGGATTCCCCGGTGAGACGGATGAGGAATTTACCGAAGGCCTCAAATTTGTGGAGGAAATGGACTTTGCCGGGGCGCATGTGTTCACCTATTCCGCCCGGCAGGGCACCGCCGCCGCCCGCATGCCCAACCAGGTGCATAACTTCACCCGCAAAGAGCGCAACGCTGCCCTGCGCGCCGTCACGGACCGTTCGCAGCAGGCTTACCAGCAGCGTTTCATCGGCCAGACGCTGGATGTCCTCTGGGAGTCGGCCCACCCCACCGGGGAGCCCGGCCAGTGGCAGCTCACGGGGCTGACCGATAACTATCTGCGCGTATTGGCTCTTGCCGGCCGGCCCCGCTGGAACCAGGTGACGCCCACCAGGATGGCGGCGGTCAACCAGAAGCATGCCTGTTTATCCGGCGAAATTTCCCTAACTTCCTGATACAATAGAGAAAAGATTACGCCTTGTCTGGCAGATTGGTCTATGGGCGGATCGAGCTTTTCCCCTACTTGTATTATTCCGCCTCCCAAATAATTTGACAGACTGCATTGAAGGTGTTCAGAGATCAGGAGAAGAAACCATGAACGATCCCGACTGCATTTTCTGTAAGATCATTGCCGGGGAGATTCCCAGCAGCAAGGTTTACGAGGATGAGACCCTTTTCGCATTTAAGGACATCCAGCCCGTGGCCCCGGTGCACATCCTGATCGTCCCCAAAAAACACATTCCCGGGGTTAACGAATTTTCCCCGGAAGATGAGCCCATTGCCGGGAAGCTCTTCAGCGCCGCCCGCAAGATCGCCGCCGACCAGGGAGTTGCCGGGGACGGCTACCGCCTGGTGGTCAACACGGGAAAGCATGGCCGTCAGTCCGTGGACCATTTGCACCTCCACCTGATCGGTGGCAAACGCCTCGAGGTCTCGTTAGGATAACCAACCCAGAACCAGATTGCAGGAGAAGACCACATGTCGAATAAAACCCGCACTTTCCTGGCCCTGACGGCTTTACTGCTCGTTTCATTGGCCTGTGCCACCCTCACCGGGGGAGCTAATGACCCCACTGCCACCCCCTTGCCGCCCCAGCCCACCAATACAACCCCTCCGCTTCCTACAAATACATCTGAACCACTCCCCACGGATACGGTTTCGGTCCCTTCAGATGGTATTACACCACTTGCAGGGGGTGAGGTGCTCTTTTCAGATGATTTCTCCGACCCGAACAGCGGGTGGGACCGCTTTTCCAATGAAGATGGGATTACCGATTACAGCAACGGCGCTTATCTGATGGGTATTTACCAGGATACCTACTATTTTTGGGCGACTCCTTACCTTAATTTTGGGGATAAAATTGTAAAGGTAGAAACGCAAAAGATCTCCGGTGAGAATGATATGCAGTACGGCATCATCTGCCAGCACATGAATGACGACAACTGGTACGCTCTGGTCATCAGCGGGGACGGCTATGCCGCCATTCGCAAGCGCTTCCTGGGCGGCGAACTGGAATTCATTGCCGACTGGGTTCAGGTCCCTGCCATAAATACCGGGAACGCTGCCAATACCCTCCAGGCGGAGTGTATCGGGGGCCGGCTGACCCTGTTTGTCAATGGGGAGTTCGCCATTGAAGCCTATGACTATGATATGCTCAACGGCGATGTCGGCCTGATGACGGGCACCTTCGACCAAAGCGAAACCGAAGTGCTATTCGATAATTTCACCGTGCAGGCCCCATAGGTCTGCCGGATAAAAAGATTTTAGGAGCAGGAGAAAGTAATGACCCTGAAAAAAGACCTTCAGACCGCCCTTACCCAGGCGATGAAAAACAGAGATGAACTGCGCAAGATCCCGCTGCGGCTGGTGATGGCTGCTGTAAAAGAAGCGGAAATTGATAAAAAGGATGAGCTCACCGACGGCGAGGTCATGCGCATTTTGCAGAAGGAAACCAAAGCCCGGCTGGATACGATCGCCGATGCCGAAAAAGCAGGCCGCCCGGACCTGATCGAGCAGGCCGAAAAAGAGCTGGCAGTGCTGAAAGAGTTCCTCCCCGAAGAATTCAGCGCTGAAAAGATCGAGGCATTGGTCAAGGAAACCATTGCCGAACTGGGGGCCAGTTCGTTGGCCGATATGGGCGCAGTGATGAAAGCCCTGATGCCCAAGATCCAGGGGCGGGCAGATGGCGGACAGGTCAGCCAGCTCGTCCGGCAGCAGCTGCAGAAATAGGTTATGCAGGCCGCTGATAATCCGCGCTTACAGCATATGGTCAGCAGGGGGGTATTTGGGCTGATCGTCTTGCTGCTGGTTGCGGGGCTTTCCGCAGCGCTGCTGCTTCTGCCGCTGCCCACGGCGGTAAATACGATCCCGCTTTCCCTGGGAGATGTGGCTTCGGAGGATATCCTGGCCCCGCGGGCGCTGACCTACCAGAGTGAAGTGCTCACCGAAGCGCTGCGCCTGGAAGCGGCCAATGATGTCCCCGCGCAGTATACTTCCCCGGATACCAATATTGCCCGCCAGCAGATGACCGATCTGCGCAATGTGCTTAATTTCATCTCCAGCGTACGGGCGGACACCTTTGCGAGCGAGACCCAGAAGATCACCGATCTTGCCCAGATCCAGGCAGTGCACCTCCAGCCGGAAAGCGCAGAAAAGATCGTGCAGCTTTCCGATACGGACTGGCAAACGGTGCGCCTGGAAACCATCAACGTGGTCGAGCAAACCATGCGCGGCACGATCCGCGAAGACCGCCTGGAAGAAGCCCGCCGCAGCATCCCCAGCCTGGTGAGCTTTACCCTGCTGGAAGAGCAAACCAACCTGGTGGTAGAGCTGGCCACTGCTTTTATTACCCCCAACAGCTTATACAGCGAAGAGCTGACTGACCAACAGCGCGAGATCGCCAGTGAGGATGTAGCCCCTGCGGTCCAGGCATATGTCGCCGGGGAGACGATTGTCCCCCGCGGCCATGTGATCACCGCTTCAGACCTGGAAGCCCTGGAGCAGTTTGGGCTGCTGGAAACCGAAACCACCTGGGAAGATACCGTCAGCGTGCTGGCGATGGTGGCGATCAACTTTGTTTTTGTCTTTCTGTATTTTGCCCAGCGGCCAGATCTGCGCAGCAACCCCACCAGCCTGCTGGTGATGGCGATCCTGTTCCTGCTTTTCCTGGCTGGCGGGCGTTTGATCATCCCTAACCGCACGGTTGTCCCCTATATGTTCCCGGTGGCGGGGTTCGGGATGGTTGTGGCTGCCCTGATCAGCTCCCGAGCCGCCATTATCCTCTCGCTGCCGCTTTCGATCCTCACTGCCTATGGGATGTCCAACAGCTACGAACTGACCCTGTTTTACCTGTTTGGCTGCGCCATCGGCATCCTCATGCTGCGCAATGTCCACCGGATGCTTTCCTTTTTCTGGACGGGGTTAGGGGTGGCCCTGGCCGGAGCCACCGTGCTGCTGGCCTTCCGCCTCACCAACCCGCTGCTGGATGCGGTCGGTTTTCTCCAGTTGCTGGCGGCTTCCGCTTTTAATGGGCTGGCTGCTGCCACGATCACCTTGCTGCTGCAGTTCCTGCTGGCGCAGCTTTTGGGGCTGACCACTACGTTGCAGCTGATGGAAATTTCCCGCCCGGACCACCCCCTGCTGCAGAATATCCTGCGCAATGCCCCCGGCACCTACCAGCACAGCCTGCAGATCGCCAACCTGGCCGAGCAGGCCGCCGAGCGGATCGGGGCTGACCCCCTGCTCACCCGGGTGGGGTCGCTGTATCACGACGCCGGGAAAGTGCGCTATCCGCTGTTCTTCATCGAAAACCAGGCCCCCGGGTTCCGCAACCCCCACGACGACCTGACCCCCGAAGAAAGCGCCGCCATCATTATCCAGCATGTACCGGACGGGGTTGAGATCGTCAAAAGCCACCGGCTGCCCAAGCGCATCCAGGATTTTGTGCTGGAACACCACGGCACGATGATCACCAGCTACCAGTACCACAACGCACTCAAGGCTGTGGACGGCGATACCGACCAGGTGGACAAATCCTTATTCACCTACCCCGGCCCCAAGCCGCAGTCCCGTGAGACGGCGCTGGTGATGCTGGCCGACGGTGTGGAGGCACGCGCCCGCGCCGAACGTCCGGAGACAGCAGAGGCCGTTCAAAACCTGGTAAAGGAAATTGTTGACCACCGCCTGAAAACCGGTCAGCTCAGCGATACGAAACTGACCCTCAAAGACATCGACGAGATCATCGACTCGTTTGCCACTACCCTGCGAGGGGTTTATCATCCCCGGATCGAATACCCCAAGCCGGACACCATCAGCCGCCTGAGCCGCAATCAGGAACAGACGGTCCCACGAGAAGCAAAATCAGAGGTTGATTTATCCAAATGATCTATACCGAAATTGAACCAGATTTTGCGGAGAACTGCTCCGCAGTTATATTGGAATTTGTGGCCGCCGGGGTTTTGCGCCTCACCGGCACCGATACCAACAGCGATGTCAGCATCCAGATCACGGACGATGCCACCATGCAGCAGTACAACCTGGAATATATGGGCATTGACGCGCCGACGGATGTACTTTCCTTCCCGGTGCCTTTCCAAAACCCCGAAACCGGGGCGCCATACCTGGGCGACCTGCTCATCTCCCTGCCCACTGCCGCCCGCCAGGCAGAAGCCGCGGGACACTCGGTGTCGGAAGAGGTCAAGCTGCTGGTTGTCCACGGCATGCTGCACCTGCTGGGTCATGACCATGCCACCCCGGAGGAAAAAGAGGCCATGTGGAAGCTGCAAGACACCCTGCTGGCAGAACTTGGGATTGTCGCCAGACCCACAGAATAACGCCTGATGAGTGAGTTCCTCCGTTCGCGTGTTGACGCCTTCAAATATGCCTTTGCGGGCTGGTGGTATGTCATCCGCACCCAGCGTAATGCCTGGATCCATGCGGTTGCGTCCATCCTGGTGATCACTGTCAGCATCTTTTTGCAGCTGGACCGCTACGACTGGGTATTCATCTTCATTGCGATTGCCTTTGTGTGGACGGCCGAGTTCCTCAATACGGCAATTGAACTGGTGGTGGACCTTGCGATCCAGGAACATCATCCACTGGCAAAAGCCAGCAAGGATGTGGGGGCGGCGGCGGTGCTGATCGCCGCCATCACCGCGGCCATTATCGGGGTGATCATCCTGGGCCCGCCGCTGCTGGAAAAGCTGCAGGGGATGTTCTAGCCCCCCATTGGGGTTGAGAAGTGGTAAATTCCGTGGAGATAATTACATTATTTTAGAGATTGCCACGTTCCGCAGAACGAAAAAAGTTCTGCTTCTCTCGCAATGACACCCCAAGATTTGTCTTTGCGAGCATGGCAATTGCGAAGCAATTGTAGCAAAACAATCTCAGAGGCAATCACTATAGGAATTACATTTCTCTTTGGTGGCGCTTCCAGATTTCACACCGCTGGTGTGGTAAAATCGCCTCATCCTGTAAATTGAACGGATAAAAATTCCCAATGTCCAAGCCGAAAAACGAAAATATTCGTCCTTATCTTTTCAAGCTGTTTATCCTGATCGCCTTACCGATCCATGTGTGGTCGATCTTCCAGACGTTCAACAATGCCGCCTGGGTAGCCAGCCGCACCCGCTGGTGGGATGCGCTTGGCTACGGCGCATACGCCCAGATGTTTGCGCT
>QKGK01000295.1 GCA_003250455.1 Chloroflexota bacterium
CGGATCCACCTCAATTCGTCGCCAGTCTCATAATTTTCTCTTGCGTGGCTTCCTCAATGGGGAGTTCACCAGCAATTCTACCGGATGCCACGATATATACACGATCGCTCATCCCCAACACTTCCGGCAGTTCAGAGGACATCATCATAATGCTCATCCCCTGCGCCACCAGCATATTCATGATCGTGTAAATCTCAAATTTCGCCCCCACATCAATCCCGCGGGTGGGTTCATCCAGAATTAGCACGTTGGGCTTGACATACAGCCACTTGGCTACCGAGACCTTTTGCTGGTTGCCGCCGCTCAGGTTCATCACTTTTTGTTCAATGCTGGGGGTTTTGATGCCCAGAGATTTGGTGTATTCCTGCGCCACGGTGATCTCTGCGTTCTCATCAATCACAAAATTCTTCATCAGCGCTCGCAGGTTGGCAAGGGTGATGTTCTCTTTGACATCCTGGATCAGGATTAGCCCGTTCCCTTTGCGGTCTTCGGTAATGTAGGAGACCCCGGCCTTGATCGCTTCTTTGGGGTGGTTGAAGCGCATTTCTTCACCTTCAACCAATAGCTCACCCTGGATCTTATAGCCGACCGTGTTGCCGAACAGGCTGAGCGCAAGTTCGGTCCGGCCGGAGCCCATCAGGCCGGCAAATCCGACGATCTCCCCTTTATTGATGTGGAAGTTTACGTCTTTGAGGACATTCCGTCCCAGGTGGGGGTCGTAGGCAGTCCAATCCTTGACTTCAAAGACAACCTCGTCGGAAATTTGATGCGTGCGTTCCGGGTAGATATTCTCAATCGCGCGGCCTACCATGTATTTGATCAAGTCGTTCTCGTTGACCTCGCCGGCATGCGCATTGAGCGTACATACCGTTTTGCCATCTCGCAATACGGTCACGGAATCGGCTACTTCAATTACTTCTTTCAATTTGTGGGAAATAAGAATAGAGGTGACGCCCTGGTCTTTCAGTTCTACCAGAAGCTGAAGCAGGTTCTTGCTATCGTCTTCGTTCAATGCAGAGGTTGGCTCATCCAAAATGAGCAGTTTAACTTCCCTGCTTAATGCCTTGGCAATCTCCACAAGCTGCTGTTTTCCAACACCAATATCGCGCACTTTTATGGCCGGATTGGTATCCAGGCGAACCTTTTGAAGCATGCCGGCAGCTTTTTGGATTGTTTCGTTCCAATCAATGATTGGACCATTGGAAATCTCGTGCCCCAAAAAAATATTCTCATAAATAGTCATCTCAGGAACTAGGGCAAGTTCCTGATAAATAATGGCTATTCCTGTTTTTTCACTGTCACTGATATGCCGGAAATCCTGTACTTCTCCATCAAATAAAATTTTTCCGGTATATTCCCCCGTAGGATACACCCCGCTAAGCACTTTCATCAGAGTGGATTTTCCTGCCCCGTTTTCTCCCACCAGACAATGGATCTCGCCTCTGGTTACTTTAAAACTTACGTCATCCAGGGCTTTTACACCTGGAAATTCTTTGGTGATGTTTTGCATCTCCAGTATCACGTTTTCCATGAATGACTCCATCTCAATTCGATAGACTGGTCCGTTACGCTGCAGCTAAAAGACCTGGCTGCTGCGTTGAGTTAAAAAATCCTGGAGGTATGAATAGTGTATCATCCCCATGCCAAGATTGTAAAAGGATTGGCGGATAAATCCGCCAATCCTTTTTATGAGTGAGTCAACTACGGAAGGCCAGTGAATTCGTCGGCCGGCCAGTAGCCGGAGTCGATGATTGTCTCGACTACATTGTCCTTATCCACAGTGACGACTGCGGAGGGTTTCGCCGGGATCTCGGCAGCACCGTTGTCGTAGGTGTGGGTCTGGGGCGGAGTATTGCCCTCCAGGTATGCGATTGCGGCGGCAATGGCGTCAGACACCAGCGTGCGCACGTCCTTCAGCACGGTCATCGACTGCTTGCCATCGCAATCTCGGCATCCTGTCCGGTAACCACAAAGCTGGTCACATCGGAATCGGTGGCAAAGGTGTCTGCGATCGCGCGGGCGGTCCCGTCATTGGGGGCGAGGATGAAAACATCACCCTTGTCATCGGCGGGGGCTGCGGTCAGGTTGGCTTCGGCCAGGTTCTTGGCGGTGTTGAAGTCCCAGTTGGTGGTGATCTGGCCGATGATCTGGGCCATCTCGTCACGGGTCAGTTCAGCTTTGTCCTGCAGTGCAACTGCTTCGGCGGAGTTGACAATGTAGAAGGTGCCGTCAGCGATTTTGGGCTGGAGCACGTTCCATGCGCCTTCAAAGAACAGGAAGGCGTTGTTGTCGGAGGCTGCACCAGCATACAGGTACAACGGGTTGTCAGAGCCTTCGGCTTTGTCGACCAGGTACTGCGCCTGGGCTTCACCAACAGCTACGCTGTCGAAGGTCACATAGTAGTCGACTGCATCCGTATCGCGGATCAGGCGGTCGTAGGAAATGACCTTCACGCCTGCTTCGGCAGCAGCTTCAGCAGCAGCGGCAGCGGCGGAACCGTCCTGCGGGCAGATGATCAAAACTTTGACACCCTTGGTGATCAGGTCTTCTACGTTGGCTTTTTCTTTGGCGGAATCACCCTGGCTGAAGAGAATTTCTACATCATAGCCAGCTGCAGTCAGTGCATCGCGGAAGCGGGTTTCATCCTGGATCCAGCGCGGCTCTTCCTTGGTCGGAAGAACAATACCTACAGCTAAAGTTTCGCCTTCATCGACCGGGGTTGTGTTTTCACCAGCAGATGAGCCACAAGCTGCCAGAAGAATGCCGCTTATGATAACCATCAAGGCGAAAAGGGTTATAACTGATTTCTTAGACATCCAAAACTCCTAAAGATAGTTGAAGTAGGGTTATTAAACTGAAACAAAATGGGGATTATTAGCTGGGAATTCACCTCCTTTGGAATTAATTCTTGTTCTAGCTCTTAGGCCTACCAAAAATAACCGAATTGAAGGTGTGTTGGCTACTGGAGATGATGAAGGTAGTACCATACGATATCATCTTAACATAAATTTAACAACTGTTTACTTTCAAACCCCCTAATTTAATTAGGGGGTTTCCCTAATATCCACATATGCAAGGGGGGATACCTGTAGTCGTTTTCCGAATTTAATTCAATGGCATGCAAAACAAGGTCCATTCTCAAAGCTTTGTTTGCAAGTGATTTGTTTGTGGTATAAATGGTTCTATGGAGATCACCCATATTCTTCTTGCAGACGATCACGAAGTAGTGCGAGCGGGTATCCGCAACGTGATTGAGGATACGTCCGATCTCTCCATCATAGGGGAAGTAGAGGATGGCCCTTCGCTGCTGGAAATGCTGGAACAGACCCACCCGGATTTGCTGCTGGTCGATATCAGCATGCCCTCCTTTGACCCACTCAAAACCATTCCGGAGATCAAACTCCAATATCCAAATCTAAAAATCCTGGTCGTCAGCGCTTATGATGATAATCTGTACGTCCAGGGGCTTTTAAAACATGGCATAGATGGCTACCATTTAAAAGACCAGCCGCTCAGCGAACTCAAGCTGGCCTTGCAGCGTGTATTGGAGGGCAAACGCTGGATCTCTGCCTCCCTGATCACAAACCTGGTTGACAATTTGGAATCTCAACCTAAAACTCCGATGCTCACCCACCGGCAGATGGAAATCCTGCGCCTGCTCAAAGAAGGGACCAGCAACCAGGAGATTGCCACCGCGATGAGCCTGAGCGTAAAAACGGTGGAAAACCACCTTACCCGCATCTACCGCCAGTTGGGGATTAAAAGCAGGCTGGAAGCCAGCAACTATATCAACCAGCACCCGGAGACCCTCGGCATCAAAGGGCTGAATGTTTTTCACACCGGGCCTGTTTCTCAGCGATCCACAGAATCGCTAACGATCTTATTTGTAGATGACAACCGCCAATATCTCTACCAGCTTCAACGCGTCCTGGGGCGGATCGTGCCGCAGGCAAACTTTTACGAGGCGAATGATATCGATGAGGCTGTCAACATCTCCCGGAACATGCAGCCACAACTTGCTCTGGTAGATGTGGTGTTGGGCGATGAAGATGGGATCAACTGTGCCCGCAGGATCAAGGCGATTTCAAAGAACACGCGCGTGATCATGATCAGTGCCTACCCGGACCGGGAATTCCACCGCCTGAGCATCGAGGCCGGGGCAGTGGCTTTCCTGGATAAAAAAGACCTGGACGCCCGAACACTTCGCCAGGTGATCAAAGATATTTAGTTCAGAAACCCTCAATCAATCAGCGAAACACGCCTGCACGTCCCCCACTTTCCGTTTACAATCCGGATTCCCGGGAATCGATCAAATACAATCTGGCATCCCCGTCCTCACGGATCAATTCCAGGGTTGGGAACGGGT
>QKGK01000106.1 GCA_003250455.1 Chloroflexota bacterium
GCCGGCGGGTGCGCTCCGATTCCAGCAGCAGGGCATTTTGGATGGACAATGCTGCTTGCCGGGCGAAGGTCATCATGGCGAGCGTTTCTTCTTCTTCCCAATAGTGCGGGGTTTTGGAGTAGCAACCCACCGCGCCAATTGTGGTTTCTTCATATTTCATCGGCCAAAGGGCAATCGCGCCCAGCCCCTCTGCATCGGCGATATGGCGAATATTCTGGGATTCCGGCAGTTTTCGCACATCCGGGATCAGCACCGGGTCTTGCCCCTCCAGAAGCTGGTGCCCGGGCACATCCTTAAGCGATCGGGTGACAGATTTGGTGTAAGTTTCACTTAATCCCTGCGACCAGCCGCATTCTGCCTGGTCATCGTTTATCCGCAAATAAATGGCGCCGATCTCCAATCCCAGCAGGGACAAAGCGCTTTCTCCGATTTTCTTTAATACTTCTGGAAGGGTCTGCGGCTGGTTGAGCGCTTCACCCAGGGAGGCAAGCTGCTTACTGAGGTCAAAGCGGTGCTGGATTTCTTTGAACATTTTGCCGTTGGTAATGGCGATAGCCGCATGGGAGGCCAGCGATTCCAGGAATTGGGTCTGGTTGTGGTCCAGCACTTTTTTCTCGTAATATTGGACGGTCAGTGCGCCGACCACATTTTGCCCGGAGACCAGGGGGATGCCTAACCAGGACCCCCGCATTTCACTGTCCGCCTGCTTAAATCCCACCAGCAGAGGACTGGATTCCAGGTCCTCAATTTGCAGGATTTTCCCCGTTTCCAGGATCAGGGAAGTCAACCCTCCTTGTGATACGGCCATGCGCGTACTGCTCATATTCTGGTTGATCTGGCCATTTTCCACCGCAATGGCGATCTCAAGTTCTTGCTGGGCCTCATGATACAGGGAAATCAGGAACGAGTCCGGATGGAACATGTCGATGATCTGCTTGGCAATCAGCTGGATCAGTTCGGTCGGTTCCAAAATGCGGCTGGTGGTCAGGGTGGCCTCATTCAGCAGGGATAGCTGTGTTGCCTGGTTTTCTGCCTCTGCAATGAATCGGGCTTTTTCCAGGGCGGTAGCCACCTGGTCTGCAATCGTGGCTAGCAGGATTTCCTCTTCCTTGCTGAACCCGTCTACAATCGAGCGTTCCGCATTCAGTACACCCAGCACTTTTTTTCCTGCTTTGATCGGGACGCACAGTTCTGAGCGGATCCGCTCGTTTGAGGGAATATAATCTTCAATTTTGGTGACATCACCAATGCGGAGAGGGACGCCCATTTCATACACAATTCCGCAAATACCTTCCCCTGGCGCAAACTCCATCTCGATCTGGGAAGGCGTGATTCCCCGGTAGGAGGGGTGCGCTTTTAGTGCGCCGCGGGTCGTGTCCCAGAGCATGATCCCAAAGTGTTCCGGGAACAGGTTGTCCCCCACAATTTCTGTGATCTGTTCGATCAGTTTATCCGCATTGGTGGCTACGGTGCCTGCCGAGGCAATCCGGTTGAGCAGGCGCATGTCGATCAGCTGCTTGCGGATGGTGTTATCAGAGGATTTCTTTGCCGTTATATCTTCAAGAGAGCCTTCAAAGTACATCAATTTGCCATCGGAGTCATACACCCCGGTGATGTTTTCCTTGAAAAAGACCCGCTTTCCCGTATCGCGCACCCATTCGGTTTCCAGGCCGATGATCTCCCCTTTTTCTTTCAATTCCTGGATGAGGGCATCCCGGTTGTGGACAGGCTGCAGTTTTGTCGCTCCCAGATGTAATCCTTCAAGCTCGCTGAAATCCCCAATGTGAAACTGCTTGAGAAATTCCGGGTTTGCCATCAGCACTTCACCGGACTCAGCCACGCGGTAGATGCCAATCGGCAGGTTGTTGAAGAAGCTTTTGTAAATATGTTCTTTTTCAACCAGTTCGGAGATCAAACGCACGTTGGACAAGGCAGCCGAAATGTAATTGGCAAGCGCTTTCATCACAGAGAGGTCGTTCTCTGTCAGGTCATCTCCGGCTACGTTGAACAGCCCCACGGACTGATCATCAATCACCAGTGGGCAGTAAATGGCAGGAGAGTTGCCAAACGCCTCAATGATTTTGGCAAAGATGCTGCTGTCGGCAATCGGCATCACCTGGCGGAGGATTTCTTTTGTGTCGGCAACAAACACCGCGTCGCCGCTTCTGATCACTTGCTTATAAACATCTACCTGGTCAATCGGAATTGAAAATCCCTCTGGTTGAATGCCAAGTTTGCTGGCGATGTTTTTCATCAGGTGGTTGCGCACGGGTTGTGAGATGGTCTGGAAAACCAGGTTGTGGGTATCTTTGTCGATCATGGCGATCCCGCCGCGCAGGCCCAGATCCTGGATCTGGTCTTTGAACGTCCGGAACACTTCTTCTTCGGTGCGGGAAGCCGTTTGCAGCAGGTGGGCAGCCGAATTCAGGGCAGTGAGCAGTTTTTGTTGGGTGGTGGTATCCTGGGAGAGGAGCGTTTTCATTTCATCTCTCCCAATTTGTTTGCCAGGCACACCTGATTTTTGCCTTCTTTTTTTGCACAGAACATGGCCAGGTCCGCCATATGATACAGTTCCTCAAGTGTGCTT
>QKGK01000363.1 GCA_003250455.1 Chloroflexota bacterium
AAGGTAGCTGAGCAGCACCCAGGGGGAGGCCAGCCCGCCAACGATGAGCAAGATCGGGACTAAATAAGCGATTGCCAGTTCCAGGATGTACTGCCAGACAGCAGCCTTGCGCCCAAACAGGACGGGGAAGTTCGTGCGCCCGGCTTTGCGGTCTGTTTCGATATCGCGAATGTTGTTGACCACCAGGATATTGACCGTCAGCAGTCCGGCCGCAGTGCCGCCATACCAAGCCTGAGCAGGGAGCTGCCCGGATGTCACGTATACAGTTCCTCCGACCGCCACATATCCAAAGAAGATGAGCACGAAGAGGTCTCCCAGGCCGTTATATGCCAAAGGGAACGGCCCGGCAGTGTACGCGATCCCGGAAAGGATGGCAGCAGCACCGAGCACCAATACCGGCCAGCCAGCTACCCAGGCAAGATACATCCCGGCCAGCGCGGCCAGCCCAAATGAGACCGCAACACCCGTCCAAACCTGGCGGGGGGTAAGCAGACCGGTTTGCGTGACCCGCGTCGGGCCGGTGCGCTCTTCGGTGTCAGCGCCTTTGCTGAAGTCCACCACGTCGTTGACCATGTTGGTGGCAATCTGGATCATGACGGCGGTAAACAGGGCCGCCAGCCCTGCGCTCAGATTGAAAGTGCCGGTATTCCAGGCGATTGCCCATCCGAGGATCACCGGGGCGATGGCAGCGGGGAGGGTTTTTGGCCTGGCAGCCAGGGTCCAGGCTTGAAGTTTGGTGGGGGATGGTTGTGGTTCCATAGTTTTTTAAAATATCTGTTGTGTATCAACTGTAGGGCAGCATTGGTCTGCCATTCTCAAAGCGAACCGATTATAATCGAGTTTAGAAGGGTTGTCTTCCACACATCAGGAATTTGGTGCCTTGCGGGAGTAAAATGAAACAACAAATTTTGGTAAAAAACAGGTAATACCATTTTGGGAGATAAACCACATTGATTTTCGTGTTTCACGCACCTTAAAAAATTTTAAGAAAATTGTCCCATATATGGGTATAGCTATCCCATATCAACTAAATGACCCATATATGGGGTCGCTGGTTCTCATAGTCCCCTAATTATGGGTTGGAAATTTTTAAAATTAGTTCCTGCGCAACTAATTTTAGCGCGGGAGTTTTCTTTAACAATTGGAAACCTAAAAGAATTCCATATTTTAAGGTTAAATTGCGCCGCGGATATTGAATTCCCAACTCCCCTCTGTTACAATACTTGCTACACACAGAACATTTTTTTGGGCGTAAGTTCTCAATAGAATCCTATTCCATTGCGAAAAACATTAGATCCCTTCCCCTATGGCGGCTTGTCTGCGGGGCCATATATTTCTACGTCAAAAAATCCTCTGTGTAAATTTTTTGGACAGGAGGAGCATAAGTACATGGATGCAAAACGCGCATGGCAAGCCGTGTTGGGGCAGCTTGAAATGGATATGGCCAAAGCTACCTATGATACATGGGTACGGGATGCCAACTTTGTAGCGTATGAAGACGGCACATTTATCATCGGAGTGCAGAACGCTTATGCTCGAGACTGGCTGGAAAGCCGGCTGACCAGCGTTGTGGTTCGGATGCTGGTAGGGATGATGGACCGCACGGTGGAAGTCCGGTTTGTGGTCTGGCAGGAAACCAAGCAGCAAGAACCCCAGGCTCCGGCAGCGGTGGAAGAGGCGGAAGAAACGATCCTTTCAGCGCCGCGCAGCACAAAAATGAACCCGCGCTATACCTTCCAATCGTTTGTGGTGGGGACCAGCAACCGCCTGGCACAGGCAGCCTCGCTGGCAGTAGCGGAAAACCCGGCCCGTGCCTACAATCCGCTGTTCCTGTATGGCGGGGTGGGGCTGGGCAAGACGCACTTACTGCATGCGATCGGCAACACTGCCGAGAAAAATGGCCTCAGTGTGCTGTATGTTTCCTCTGAAGAATTTACCAATGACCTGATCAACGCGATTCGCGCGCACGCCACCCAGGCTTTCCGGGATAAATACCGGATGATCGACGTGCTGCTGATTGATGATATTCAATTTATTGCGGGGAAAGAGTCTACCCAGGAAGAATTTTTCCATACATTCAATACCCTGCATGGGCAGGATAAACAGATCGTGATCTCCTCCGACCGGTCGCCCAAAGCGATGATTACGCTGGAAGAGCGGCTGCGTTCCCGCTTTGAGTGGGGGCTGATCGCCGATATCCAGCCGCCGGATTATGAGACCCGCCTGGCAATCCTGCGCTCCAAAGCTGACCGTATGGGGCGGCAGGTGCCTGGAGAGATCATGGAAGCGATCGCCCAGCGGATGCAGTCGAACATCCGTGAGCTGGAAGGCGCGCTCAATCGGATTGTGGCGCATGCCGACCTGCGGGGGATCCCGCTGACACCCCAGTTGGTGGAAACCGCTTTGGTAGACCTGCTGCCGCAGCGCCGGGAGGTTGCCCCGGATGAGGTTGTCCGGATGGTGGCGGAATCCTTTGGGATCACGGTGGAACAGATCCTGGCGCGCGACCGCTCCCGCAATGTGGCACTGCCCCGGCAGATTGCCATGTACCTGCTGCGCGAGGAAGCGCAAATTTCGCTGC
>QKGK01000232.1 GCA_003250455.1 Chloroflexota bacterium
GATGTCAACGCAACGCTCTAACCAACTGAGCTAACCGCCCGCGGGTGGGTATTATACTCTGTCCAATTGTAAAAAGCAAGAATCGTACATACCGAAGGAAAGCTGAACCCCGTGCTTTGGTGTAGACAAAAAGACCAATTTTGTGGTTTACTTAATCATTCCATAAAAATTCTGTTTGCCTAAAAAGGAATCCATTATGGCGGAAGACTTTTCCCCAAACGAGCCGCAAACGCCTTTTAAACAGCTGATCCGCAACTTCCTCATCGAGATGGTGGTCTATGGCGTGTTGCTGGTGGCCTACTTCTTCCTGGCGCTGCGCTTCCTGGCCGAACCGCTCAGCAAATTATTTGAGAACAACCTGGTCGTCTATGCTTTTCTGGGCCTGCTCCTGATCGTGGTGCAGGCGGTATTTCTCGAATTCGTCACTTCACTGCTGTTCGATTTCCTGGGGCTGCACCGGCTCACCTCCAAGTCCAGAAAACATTAGGAGTAAATGTTGAATTTTCCAATCGCAGGCGTTACTGTAGATCCTATTGCGCTGGTGGTGATCGGCTTTCTTGTCGGTGTGTTGGGAGGCTTCTTTGGTGTCGGGGGAGGGTTCCTGGCAGCGCCCTTTATGTTCTGGATCGGCGTGCCGATGAACTTTGTAGTCGGCACCGACCTGGCGCACATGACCGGCAAATCGATCGTGGCCTTCAAAAGGCACCGGGCGCTGGGGCATGTGGACGTAAAACTCGGCATCGTGATGGTGATGGGCACCACCGTCGGGGTGGAGATCGGCGCGCAGATCATCGAAGCGCTGGAAGCCAGACACACAGTAGACCAGGTCGTCGGAGTTCTCTATATTACCATCCTGCTGCTGGTGACTGCCTTCACCTCTTTTGAAGCGATCCGTTCCCTGCGGATGATCCAGAAAGAGAAAATGGATGTAAAAGAAGTTGTGGGCTTCAAGGGCATCGCCAAAAAGATCTACAGCATCCGCATCCCCCCGATGGTTTCCTTCCCGGCCTCCGGGATTGAGTCGATCTCGGTATGGAGCGTGATCCTGGTGGGGTTGATCACCGGTCTGCTGGCCGGGATGCTGGGCGTAGGAGGCGGATTTGTGCGCATGCCCATGCTGGTATATGTGTTGGGCATCCCCACCCACGTGGCCGTTGGCACCGACCTGTTCGAGATCATCTTTTCCGCCGGCTACGGTACCCTGACCCATGCCCTCAAGGGAAATGTGGATATCATCATGGCACTGGTGATGCAGACCGGGGCCGCCATTGGCGCACAAATTGGCGCAATTTCAACACAATATTTTTCCGGGCCGCGCATCCGGCTGTTTTTCTCCTTTTTACCATTGTTGGGCGCGGCCATGGTTATCTTGCGACTTCTGGGAATCGTTGCAGTTTAGGTACACAAGGAAAGGTGCACTAGTACAGGCAGGAAGATAATGAAACTACTATATTTAATCGCAAACCAAGAGATCAACCCTTCGGCAGCGGCATTTGTCGGCAAAGTATCGAAAAAAATGGGCGCATCTCTCACCATTCTGGGCGCATCAACAGACAGCACCATGCTTGACAAGATCAAAACCCAGTTAGAGGCTTTGGAACCTTTGCCCGGCGCATCCCCAGAGCGCACTTATTTTGTCAATGACGATCCCGTAGCGGCCATGGAAGCTGAACTGACCCGTCTGAAATATACCCTGATGCTGGTGAACGTTCCCCGGCGGCGGCGGGTGATCCCCTCCAATTACCGCTTTCTCTCCCAGCGGATCATTAAACATGCCAACGTGCCGGTGATGCTGGTGAGAAACGTCAGTAAAAACTTTGAGCGTATGCTGGTGTGTACCGGCGGAATGGAAATTTCCAAGCCGGTTGTGGATCTCAGCACCAAACTGGCCGGAACCACCGGACTCATGGCCACGCTGCTGACCGTATCGGTGGCGGTCCCTTCCATGTATACCGGCATGGAAGATATGGACGAATCCCTGGAAGAGCTGCTGGAAACCGATACCCCCATGGCACAGCACCTGCGGCACAGCGCGGAAGAGCTCACCGCCAGCGGTATCCAGGCAGAGATCAAGATCAGCCACGGTGATGTGGTCGAAGCCATCCTGGAAGAGGGCAAAGAAGGGCATTACGACCTGATCGTGCTGGGGCAAACGGAAGGAACCACGCTGCGCGGTCTGCTGCTGGGCAATGTGACCCAACAGATCATCAACCGGGCGCCCTGTGCCGTGTTGATCTCTAAACCGCATGCAGAACCGCCTTTTGATTAGCGCGGCCTTAAATTCAAGCGAACATGTGGCAAGATCCCAAAACGGAACCTTCCCGCCTGCACGGGAGTGACAGGGATATGTGTCATTGCGAGTGAGCAAAGCGAACGAAGCAATCTTTGAGACTGCTTCGCCAAATAAAAGCTTTCGCTTTTATCCGGCTCGCAGTGACGCGAGACCGGTAACATCATACTAAAGACCGCTTAAAATTATCAAAAAATCTCACCCGGTCTGGGTGAGATTTTTTTGCGTCCAATGGCGTAACTAAAGTCACTTCTTACGGGCAATTTGCCCCATACGTTATGTTTTC
>QKGK01000162.1 GCA_003250455.1 Chloroflexota bacterium
ACACCCGCCTCTTCAACCAGGAGCAGGAACGCGCCCAACAGGAGCGTACGGTGCGTACCATCACCGACAAAGTTCGCAGCGGCACATCCACCAAAAGCATGCTGGAAATCGCCCTGGAGGAACTCAGCCAGGTACTCAATGCCGATATCTCCACCATCCAACTGGGCAGCCAGGAAGACCTCATCCACAGACAGGAAGATTTGCCTCCTTTCACGAACAGCAGCAGCGAAGGATAAAAAATGACTATGGGCATAGACATTCAAATGAGCAAAGACGGCATTCTCCGGACTGAATTCTCTGGGGATCTGGATTCCAGCATCGTGGAGCAGTTTCGCCGCCAATTCACCCCCTTCATCGAAGCCTCCACTCCTGAAAGCCCGCTGAAGAGCATTGTTACATTCGACCAGCTGGGCAAGATATCCTTCAGGACCCGCCGGTACATGACCGAACTCAATCAGGATTCCCGCTATGGGGCAGTTGCCTACGTTCAACCTCCCCGCAAAGCGCGTATCCTGGCCCAATTCATTCAAAAAGGATCACACCGGAACAACATTCAGTTTTTCGATTCCGAACAGGATGCGATCAACTGGATCCATCAATTTAACGAGCGATTGGTATTTTGATTATTACCGTTTATAAAGGAATTTGGTATGACTGAATTCACCCACGAACAATACAAAAAACGGGTTGACGAACTCGGTCAGGCATTGCTGGATGTCATTTCTTCCGTTTCCCTGGGAGATTTCGACGTTCAGATCAATATCCCTGACGATATCGACATCTTCGCCGACCTGGCTGTGGGTCTTGAGTTTATGATTGAGGACCTCCGTGAGCTGGCAAAGGAACAGGAACGCAGCCGGCAGGAACTGGAAAGTAAAATCGCACGCCGCGCCCAGGAAATTGCCAACAATCAGGATGCCTCGCAAGGGAAACCTCAGCCGCCCAGGTTCCCCGACACGCTCCCTGCCAGCAAGACTGCAAGCCAGCCCACCGCATTAACTTTTTCCAAATCTGACGGGCTAAACGCTGCTCCGACCTGGATTCCCGGCATGGACAAAGCCCTGGCCGAAAAAGCATTGGCGCTGGATGCCAATGGATCCAATACCCAATCTCTGTCATTACCCATTCAACTGCAGGATGAAGTCATCGGCGTGATCGGCTTCAACCGCCGGGTGGACCAGCCCTGGACGCCGCAGGAGATTGCAACTGTCGAAGCAATTACCGAGCAGTTGGGCCTGGCGCTGGAAAATCAACGCCTGTTCGAACAGACCCAATCTGCCCTCGCTGAAACAGATGCACTCTATCAGGCGACCACAGAGTTGAACACGGCACAGTCCTACGCCGACATTCTCACCGTGCTGGGCAAATATTCCGAACTTGGACGGCAAGCCGCCTACCTGCACATCGGTTTGTTCAACCGGGAGGCAACCGCGTCTCAACAGCCGGATGCAATCGCTTTTATCGAAGGCATCCCCCACCGTCCTGGCAGCGTATACCCAATGGAATTTCCCATCCCCGATATGCGCCAGATGGTGGAAGACGAGCTCCTTTCAGCCAGCCAGATCACCCTGATCAGCGATTTCGAAGACCAAACGGAGTTGCCCAAAGAGTTTTTGGAAATTTATCTGAACCAGCTCCACGCCAAAAGCACGGCATTCATACCTTTGGTGGTAGGCGGCCGCTGGATCGGGCTGATCGACTGTGTATACGATTTTGAAGCCTCCTTCTCCCCGGACGATATCCGCCGCACTTCGGCGATCAGCTCCCAGGCTTCTGTCGGTATCCAAAACATGCGCAGCATTGAACTGGCCGAGCAGCGCGCCCGGGAAGCACAGCAAAGAAGTGAAGAACTGTTGCTCATCAACCGGGTGGTTTCCTCGGTCACCGCCTCACCCGATCTGGTCGAAAGCCTGAAACTGGTCGCCGCAGAGCTGAACCAGGCAACCGACGTGGACGAAACCAGCATCCTGCTGCTCAATGAGCTAAAGGACCGGCTCACGTTCATGGCATTTGCCTCCAATCTTCCTGGTCTTCCCAGCGTAGAAAGACAGCAAATGTCTATGGAAGGGAACAAACTGGTTGGCAGGATGATCCACGACCGCAAGCCAGTTATCCTGCACAGCAATACCAACCAGATCACCTCATCCCCCATCCAGGACTTAATGCTGGCCCGCGATTACAGCACCATGGTGCTGATGCCCCTTACGGCAGGCAACGAGACCATCGGTATTATCACCCTGGGTGTGCAGGAAGAAGGCAAAACCATCAGCCCGGATAATATGCGCCTGGCTGAAACCATCCTCCTGCAGGCCTCCACCGCCATCCAGAACGCCCGCCTCCTCAACCAGACCCAAAACGCCCTCATGGAAACGGCCAACCTGTACCAGGCCAATAAAGACCTCAACGCAGTGCAAAATTTCCAGGATATCCTCAATGTGCTCCAGCAGTACACCATGTTGGGCGATAACTCTTTATACAGCGGCATTTTCCTATTCGATACACCTTATACGTCCAGCACACAGCCTAACACGCTGACGCCCATCGCCCAGTTTGCCCTGGAACGCGACTACAAGTTTGAAGACACCCCCATTCTCTTCAATGAGTGGCCGACCATCGTGGACTTTATGAAGGCGGACTCCCACGCATTAATCACCGATCTGGATAACGACTCCCGCCTTTTTGGCACTTTCCACCGCATGTTCACAGGCTTGCAGCGAGCCGAAACAGTCCTTTCCGTCCCCCTGGCAGTGGCTGGACGGTGGGTCGGCCAGATCTATGCGGCCTACCCCGAGTACCTCACCCTCAGCGACAGCGACCTCCGCCGCCTGAATGCCCTTACCGGCCAGGCAGCAATTGCCATTGAGAACATTGGCCTGCTCGAGGAAACCTCCCGCCGTGCCAACCAGCTGGAAACAGCCGCACAAATTGCCCAGCAAGCCACTTCCACACTGGACACCAGCGCCCTGCTCACCAGGGCGGTCAACCTGATCCGTGACCGTTTTAATTACTATCATGTTGGCATCTACCTGATCGAAGAGAATTCGGCCAAAATTGCCGCCGCTACCGGGGAAGCAGGTAAACAGCTCATTGCCACCCAGCACGCGCTGGATATCCGGGAAGGCGTTTCCATCATTGGGCATGTCTGCCATACCGGCGAATCGCTGATCGTCAACGATGTAAGCCAAAGCCCGACTCATTTGCCACACCCCTTGCTGGAAGAAACCCGCGCCGAAATCGGTATTCCGCTGAAAATTGGCGGCCGCGTGACCGGTGCATTGGACGTACAGGCCGCCCGCATCAACGCCTTTACCGAAGACGAGATGGCAGTGCTCCAAACACTGGCCGACCAGATCGCCATTGCTTTGGATAATGCCCGCTCATTTGAAATGGCACAGCAAGCCGTGGAAGAAATGCGCGAGGTAGACCGCCTCAAGAGCGAATTTCTCGCCAACATGAGCCATGAACTGCGAACCCCGCTCAACTCCATCATCGGCTTCTCCAGAGTGATCCTCAAAGGGATTGATGGGCCGATCAACGAAATTCAGGAACAGGACCTCGAGGCTATTCACCACTCTGGCCAACACCTGCTGGACATGATCAATAACATCCTCGACCTTTCCAAGATCGAGGCGGGCAAGATGGAACTCAACATCGAAGAGATCCAGCTCAACGACGTGCTGGATAGTGTCATCTCCACCGCCCGCGGCCTGGTCAAGGAAAAGCCCATCAAACTGCTCACCGACGTCCCGGAAGAATTGCCGCTGGTCAATGCCGACCGCACCCGGGTGCGGCAGATCATGCTCAACCTGCTGCAAAACGCAGCCAAGTTCACCGATGAAGGCAATATTACCGTCCATGTGGATGTGAAAGAAGAAGAAAAAGCGGTTAAGATCAGTGTGGTCGACACTGGTATCGGCATTTCACCGGAAGACCAGGATAAACTCTTTGAACGCTTCTCCCAGGTGGATTCCTCCCTGACCCGCAAAGTTGGCGGTTCGGGGTTGGGTCTTTCCATCACCAAGCTGCTGGTAGAAATGCAGGGCGGCGAGATCGACCTGAGCAGTGAGCCCGGGGGCGGCACAACTTTTTGGTTTACCCTGCCAATTGGTACTCCTCACAAATTGGAAGTCCCCGAAATGGAAGTGGAACTGTCTCAGCATGCAAAAGTGATCCTTTCCATTGATGATGATTCCAAAGTGATCGACTTGTACAAGCGGTATTTGCGCTCACATGGGTACCGGGTCGTCGCCATCACAGAACCGGACAATATCATCGAAAAGATCAAAGAGATCAAACCTTACGCCATAACGCTGGATATCATGATGCCGCAAAAAGATGGCTGGCAGGTCATTCAGGAGATAAAAAACACGCCGGACACCGCCAATATCCCGGTGATCATTTGCAGTATTGTCGAAGAGAAAGACCGGGCATACAAGCTTGGCGCAGTGGACTACCTGGTAAAGCCTATCCTGGAAGATGAACTGGTCAATGCGATCCACCGGCTGGAACTCCCCCTGGAAAAAGATATCTATGAAATTTTGGTCATTGACGATGACCCCCAGGTCTTCCAATTGATTGATATAGCGCTGCGAAATGAATTACAATACCACCTGGCGTATGCCAATGGCGGGTTTGCCGGTCTGGATTACCTCAACAATCACAAACCTGATGCGGTGATCCTCGACCTGATGATGCCTGATCTCAATGGCTTCTCTATTCTGGAAACCATGCAAGGAAATCCCATCCAAAGGGATATACCTGTCATCATTCTCACTGCCGCTGACCTCAGCGCTGAAGACCGTAAAAAGCTGGAACAGAATAAAAATGAAGTGTTTATCAAAGATCACTTCCAGGATGGTCAATTGATCGACTATCTGGAAAATGCACTGCAAAGATTACAGTAAAGGATCTATTACTTATGTCATCCTCAATTATGGTCGAATGTCTGGATTGTGGCCATCGCACCCTGTACAATGCTTCTTCTGCATCCTGCCCCAAATGTGGCGGAGAATGGCGGGAGACCGTCTATGACCTGCAATCCTTGAAGAACACCTTCCCCTCACTGATTCAAAATCGACCTTTTGGCCTTTGGCGCTATAAAGAGCTCCTCCCCGTGCGAAACAACCCCGCAGACCTCAGCCTGGGTGAGGGCGGCACACCACTCATCCGGGCAGCCAATTTGGGGATGATGCTGGGTATTCCCAATATCTTCATCAAGGATGAACGCCAGGGACCTACCACTTCATTCAAGGATCGGCAGGCCGCTGTGACAATTGCCGCTCTCAAAGAGGCCGGCATCACCGAGGCAGTCATTGCCTCCACCGGGAATGTTGCTATCTCCTATTCCGCCTATGCCGCCCGGGCAGGGATCAAACTCTGGGCGTTCATCACCAGTCTGGTGCCCCCGGTAAAAATGCGGGAAACAGCTTTATATGGCACCCAGGTGGTAAAAGTGACCGGGAATTACGACCAGGCTAAAAAAGTAGCCGCCCGTTTTGCCCAGCAGCGTGCCCTGTACGTAGATAAAGGCGTGCGCTCCATCACGACCGTTGACGCCATGAAAACCATCTCCTTTGAACTGGCAGAGCAGCTCACCTCAGCGCTCGGTCCTCCCGGACAGTCCAATCATCCTACTGCCAAGTGGCGCGCCCCCGATTGGTATATCCAGTCTGTCAGCGGCGGTATGGGACCGGTAGGTGTGCTCAAAGGGTACCAGGAACTGCTCGACATGGGGCTGGTGGATAAAATCCCACAGTTTGCCAACATCCAGGCTGCCGGGTGCGCACCGATGGTCCACGCCTGGATTGCAGGCAAAGCCGTGGCAGACCCGGTGCTCACCCCCCGCACCCATATTGCCACCCTGGCGACCGGCGACCCGGGACGCACCTACACCCTCCTGAGAGAACGTATGCTGCAGGCCAACGGCGGCATGTTTGAAAGCGTTACCGATGAAGAAGCATTTAAGGCCATGCACATCCTGGCAAAAATGGAAGGCATCTCCGTGGAACCTGCCACCGGAGTAGCCTTTGCCGGGTTGATCAAAATGGTGCGCAATGGGCAGATCACTCCTTCGGATGTCGTTGTGATTAACTGCACCGGTCATACCATCCCCGTGGAGCAGGAAGTGATTGGCGACAATTGGGCGAAGGATGTTTCCTTCCCCACAGAAGGGATCGAAGCCACTGCTCCCGTGGAAGATGGTTTGCTGGCAGCCCTCAACCGGGTGACGGTCGACCGATATCCGCGGGTTGCCATAGTGGACGATCATCCGCATGTCCGCCTGCTGATCCGCAGGATTTTACAGGCACAGGGCGACTATGACCTCTTTGAAGCTGAAGATGGAAAATCTGCCCTGACGTTGATTCAAAGCCAACAGCCAGACCTGATCATCCTCGACCTGATGATGCCCGAAATGGACGGGTTCTCCGTGCTGGATGCTCTTCGCAGAGACCCCGATACCGCCAGCATTCCGGTGATCGTGGTCACCGCCCAGGAGCTTACTTCAGAGGAAAAGTCCAGGCTTGAAGGGCAGATCCAAGCGCTGATGCAAAAAGGCGACTTCATGAGCGATGAACTGCTTGAAGAAGTCCGCTCCCTGATCAAGTAACCCGTTCAATTATCGGTGGATTTCTTTCAAAGTGAAAATTATCTACAAAATGCAATAACGGAAGAAGAGAGTAATGGATGATTCGTTGCAAATAGGGAAACAGAAAGAAAAGAATTTCCGCATACTAGGGATCAATTCAGCCCTGGTATCGGCCTTCTTTTTAGGGATGGCGCCGATCTTTGGCAAGCAGGCTATCGAAATGGGCACTTCGCCTTTTGCCGTGGTCGCCTTGAGGACACTTTTTGCCACCCTTTTGCTATTCCTGGTGATGTTCATCTTCCGGCGCAAATATTTATTCATCTACCCTGCTGGCCTGATCGGGTGCTTACTGGCTGGGGCGATCAACGGCATCGGGTCATTGTTTTATTACAGCGCTCTGGGAAAAATTGATGCCGGTCTAGGGCAGTTGCTTTACCTGCTGTACCCCTTCTTTGTTGCATTCTGGATGTTCCTCGACCGCCACCCGATCAGCCGGATCACCATTTTCCGGTTGGTGATAGCCATCCCGGCTGTCTTTCTCCTGGTTCGCACCGGCAAATCTACCTCTACAGATATGTGGCTGGGGATTGGGATGATGCTGATGGCTTCCGCCCTTTACGCCCTTCACCTCCCCATCAACCAGCGTGTTTTGTACGATATTCCCGCTCCAACGGTTACACTTTACACCTTGCTTGCCATGAGCGTGATCGTTGTCCCGGCCTTCTTGTTCTCCGGCCAGTTCTCCCAGATCACTTCCCTGGGCAATTCCTGGTGGCCCATCCTGGCCCTCACGTTGGTCACATTTGTCTCACGCTTGACCCTCTTCACAGGCGTAAAACATCTGGGCGGCCTGCAAACCGCGCTGCTTGGTCTCAGCGAGCTGTTGGTTACCTTACTGCTATCACAAGTCTGGTTAAATGAAACGCTGATCTGGACCCAATGGATTGGGGCAGGTTTGCTGATCCTCAGTATGTTGTTGATCACCTTTGAAAAGCCTCAACAAAAGACGCTGCAGCCCGGCGGAATCCTGGGATGGCTTAGTTCTCCCACAGGCATTTCTCCCTCAGATGTCTGGCGTCCAAGGGATTGATCACCCACCCTATTTAATTTCCGTCAAATACATACCCCGTGCCGCGCACATTCACGATCCACTCATCCCCGCCTTCAAACTGGGAGAGCTTCCGGCGCAGCCTGCTGACCAGCGGACGCATGATCTCGGGAGCTTCCCAATCTGTGGTCTGATACCCCTGTACCAGGAATACCAGATCCTTATGCGAGAGTACCCGCCCGCGGTTTTCCAGCAGCACCTGCATTAATTTACCTTCAGTGGGGGTAAGCTGGATCTTATCGTCTTCGACGACCCAAATCTCGCGCCGTTCCAGGTCGATCTTTACGTTTTTCCCCAGCATCATCACCGTCCGGGAAACTTCAACCATCGCTTCCCCGCCCTCAGATTCTTTCAATTCCTGGATCGAGGCTTCCATCTGTGCCAGCAGCATCTTCTTTCGCTCTGAATCCTGCAGTTCGGAGATTCCCTTGTTCACACTGGCGATCAACTCTTCAGGTTTTGCAGGTTTGAGGATGTAGTCATGCGCGCCCTGCCGCAGTGCCTGGATAGCCGATTCCAGGGAGCCATGGGCGGTCAGCATGATCACCTTACATTTTGGGTGCTCCTGGGTGACGTAGCCCAGCACTTCCAACCCATCCATGCCGGCCATTTTAAGGTCAAGGAGCATCAGCTCAAAATTTTTGCTCTCCAGAATCTGGACAGCCGATTTGCCGTCCCCGACGGAATCCACATCGTACCCTTCCAGTCTTAAAATCTCTTCCAAAGATTTCCGTGTGTTCTTTTCGTCGTCGACGATTAAAATTCTGCCTTTCATTCTGTTACCTCCAATGGAATCGAAACTTTAAAACAAGCGCCTTGTTCGCTTCCCTCTACCAATTCCAATCTGCCGCCGTGGGCGGTGAGTATGCCATAACTTACAGATAAACCAAGCCCGGTACCATCATCACTGGTGCTGGTGAAGGGCTCGAAAATAGTATTGCGAACCTGCTCCGGGACACCCGGGCCATTATCTTCAAAATAGACTGCCAAATGGTTTTGCTCCAGCCTGGCATAGATCTGCAATTTACCGCCATCTCCCATTGCATCCATGGCATTCAATACCAAATTAAAGAACACCTGCTGCATCTGGTTCATCACCACCCGCACCTCGGGCAGATCAACACCCAGGTTCACCTCAACGGAAACATCTGCCGCGCTAAGTTGTTTTTCCAACAGGGCCAACACCTTATTTACCAGGTCCTCAATCCTAGCCGGTTTCTTTTGCAGCGCGCCTGGACGATAAAAGTCCAACATCCGCTGGACGGTGTTCATCAGCCGATCCAGCTCTTCTTTTGCCATGTCCATATATTCAGCGCGCTTTTCTTTGCTCAATTCTTCCCGGTCTGCCAGGTGCAGACAATTCTGAACTGCCTGCAGCGGGTTGTTCACCTCATGGGCGATCGAAGCCGTCAGGCGGCCAACCGCCGACATTTTTTCTGCCTGGATCAAAGCCCGCTGCGATTGTTCGATCTGGCGGATGTAGGCACGCAGTTCCTCATACAAATGGGCGTTCTCCAATGCCACATCTGCTTGCCGGGCCAACAGCCCAAACAGCTCGATATCCACTACCCCATATCCCGGCTCGCCTGATTTTCGGGCCGCAGTGAAGATCAACGCCCCCTCGCCGCGCACCACCGGTACGCACACAAGCCCCGAAAGCGCATTCACTTCCAGGATGTGTTTAAATTCGCTTTCACCGGGTCCCTGGCTGTTGACCCAAATGGGGATCTTCCAATGGTCTGCCCGACTCAATATCCTGGATTTGAAGTCATCATCCCCATCCGGAATTCCCTTGCCAACCGCCTGGACGAGCACGATCTCGGATTCCCCTGGGCTGCGCTGGTAAATAGCAGCATAATCGGAGCGCAAGTGCCCGGTGATGGCATTCAGGATCAAATCCTGCAGGGCTTGCTTTCTCGTCTCGGCAAACAGGGTCTCGGTAATATTGAGCAGCGGACGGATCGCCTGCAGCCGCGAAACCTCCTGCTTTTGCTGACGTTCCTTCAGCGCTTCACGCACCGCGCTGACCAGGTCCTCTCCCTTTTCAAACGGTTTCAGGATCAGCCCGTCAGCCCCCTGGCGCAGCGCCTGGATC
>QKGK01000051.1 GCA_003250455.1 Chloroflexota bacterium
GATGAACCAGGCTTTCCGGGAAAGCTTCCTGAAAGCGGAGCAAAAGATCCTCTTTGTGCCCCCGTGCATGGCCACCCCTACTGACGGAAATTGCCAGGCGAAAGACACGCCTTACGGCGCACGCTGCCAACGCTGCACGCCCCGCTGCCAGGTAAACCAGGTCACCCGCTACGGGGAAAAATACGGCGTAGAGGTGTTCATGATCCCGGACTCCTTCTCCCCGTTGAGCGGAGGAGGAAGCGGCGGGCTTGCCGGGAAAAGTCTGGGTGTGGTGGGGGTCTCATGCCCGCTGACGATCGTCAGCGGTGGGTGGGAGATGCGCCGGCTGGAGCTCCCGGCTCAGGGGCTGCTGCTGGACCACTGCGGCTGCTCCTGGCATTGGGATTTGGGCAAAGGGGTTGTGACCGAGATCAATTTCAGGAAGCTGATCGAGATTATTGAGGGGCAAACAATGACTTAAAAGAGAAAGCGGCAGGTTGTTCACCCGCCGCCTTGCCTGACGAAATTTCATCCACAAGAAATCTTATTTTGCTACATGGTCGGTAAAGTAGCTTTCCCACGGGCCGACGCCGGCAATGAAGGGCTGCATGAGGGCGCGTTCCGCCTGGACGGTGTGCATCAAATCGTGGGCAGCCCACTCGTTGAGCATCTCTTCCAGGGAGACTTTGCCCAGTTCGGCATGCACGGCTGTGCGGGGCAGGTCTGCGGGGGTGAGGGTTTCCATCAAGGCCAGGCTTTCTTTGCGCAGGGCGGCAAATTCAGCGGCCAGTTCGTCAGCGGAAAGCTGGCGGGCGGAAATCTCACCCTGGCTGTCAGGGTCAAATGCAGGGAAATCTTCCCCGGCCAAAAAGGCCTTGACCCGCACGGGGAAGACCCAGCGCTCGGTATCCACAAGATGCTGCAGGCAGTCCAGGGCGGCCCATTCCCCCTGGGAAGGTGTGCGGTTGAGCAGTTCGTCCGGAAGGGTTCGGGTCAGATCCGTCCAGCGCACAGGGGTAGTCTGCAAGACCGTGCGGACTTCCATCAAAAGGTCCATTTCATACCTCCTAATCCAGTTGGTTGCTTTTCCTGAAAAGAATTGTACCCTTAGATTGCCACCGATGTAAGCACTAATCGCCCTGCTGCAAGCGGGGGTTGAGCACCCGGTCGAGGGCAAAGCCCATCATCGAGAAGGCGAATCCGGTCAGCAGCAGCAGCGTGATCGGTTCCAGCACCCAGAACTTGGACCCCCAGGCGGCGCCATGGGTCAGTCCTTCGTAGATCACCTTGCCCCAGGTGGGCAGGTTGGATTTTACATTCAGCATCCCCAGGGTGGCTTCGAGGAAAATAAAGCCGGGAACCAGGGTGACCAGCTGCGGGATGATCACCGGCAGGATACGCGGGATCATGTACTTGAATACGATGCGCCGGTTAGGTGCACCATAGGCCTGGGCCGCTTCGATAAAGCCGGCATCCTTGACCTGTAAAAAGGCCGCCCGGAAGGTTTTTGTCGGGCTGCCGAAGGCGTTCAGCACTACGATCAGAGTCAGGATCGTCCACAGGCTGGTCCCGTAGAAAGCGTAGAACAAGACCGCAATCGCCACCACCGGCAGGATCATGTTGGCTTCGGTGATACGCTGGACAATCGTATCGGCCCAGCCACCAAACCATACGCCAAAGGCGGCCATTAACATCGAAACCACCGTCGTGATCAAAGCGCCAAACAAGCCTAACCCCAGGGCAAATGGCATCCCCCATAACATGGGCACGACCAGATCGCGGCGCATAAAATCGGTGCCAGCCAGGCCATATACTTCCCCCATGATGACCAGTTCCACATCCACTTCGGTGTCCGGCTCAAAACCAAGCACGTCTACCTGCAGGGTATAGGTCCCGGGGACAACGGTTGGCTCAACGTTTTGCGGGTCGGCGAACAAGCTGTGCAAAAGCGGTTCAGTGGATAAATCGGATTCCTGATATTGGTATGCAACCAGATGGTCTTCTACATCACGATGGTCGATGTGATCTTTGACATTGTACACTTCAGACCGGTTCAGCCCGGCATTATCAAGAATGTATTCCTCTCCGCCCGGGGTGATCCAGGTTAGGGTGGCAAAGGGGTTTTTCCCCTCAAATTCGGTGGAAAAATACAGCTTTACTTCCTGTGGAAAAACACCGTAGGGGTAGTCAATTAAATAGGTGAAAGAATAATCCGGGTTCCCGCTAGAAGTGAGTGAAGTCTGTTTGATCTCCGGGGAAGTGATGCTGCTAATGGCGATAGTTTCCGGCAATTTATCCTTGCGGAAAAAATTAACCCATTTTGGCGACGCCGTTTTGGGGACATACCGGCTGTTATCGCTGGCATCTGTATACCAGGATACGCCAATTTCCTCATAGGGATAGCGGACAACTGCATAAAGAGACCCCAGCAGCATCACCGAAAGGATCACCAATCCCGCCACTGCGGAAGGATAGCGCAGCATCTCTTTAAATACACGCTGCACGCTGCTGGTTTTGTGCCGGGCTATCTTTGGACTGGCAGATGCGCTTTTGGAGGACTTCACCGCCTTGTCTTCCCGGATGATGATCAAGGTCAGCCAGGCGATACCAAACAGCACCACGGCCCCTGCCAGAGTGAGAAGCACCCCTTGTGGTATCCCAGAAATTCCACTTGATACGCTGCTCAGTTCTGTTCCGGAGTCAGACATCACAGGGAGCGGTGCGCTGGCATCATAAGAGGCAATGAAATTGTTAAAAGCAGGCTGTAAGGATGGGTCTTGCTGTACTGCTTCGATGTAGGCCGACATAGCCGGGGCGGCATTCTCTCCCATGGCTTCCAGACGGAGGCGCGCCAAACCGCTGTCCTGGTTGGTATTAAAGGAATCGACCACCATCTGGATGTAGTCTTGCTGGAAACCGGTATATAACGCCTGGGGATCAGCATCGATGTAAGTGGTGGGCCAAACCACCCACCCCAGAATTACTCCTGCAGCGCCACCAAGCAGCAGCCCAATGATGATCGATAGGCGGGTTCGTAAAGAAAGCCCCGATCGAACGTCAGGTTTTTCCCGGGCGCTTATCCCCCGCAGCCAATCCAGGGGCTGGAAACGTCGCTTATGCCGGATCGCCCGCAGGCGGTTTTCTCCTCCACTCAGGCGGATACGGGGGTCCACAAGGGCGTAAGAGAAATCCAGCAGCAGCACTACAAGCCCCAAAATATAGGCAAACAGCACCACTATCCCGACAACCAGGTTCATATCCCCGGGGAAGAACGACTCGCCAAAATAGTTTGGCAGCGCGGTGATATACATCTTGCCAATACCATCCCAATTAAAGACTACCTCCAGGGCGGTGGCCATCTGCCAGAAGCTGACAAGCGTAAGGGCAAAGCTGGTAATCACGTAGGGCATAGAAGGCTTTAAAATGTATTTGTTTTGGATCACCTGATTTGAAAGCCCTTTAGCCACCGCATATTCCACATAGTCCTCATTGGAATAGATCATGAAGTAATTGCGCCAGGTATACACCAACTGGAACAACAAGCTGAGAAAAATTGCAGAGGCAGGCAGGATGACATGTTTGGCGCGACTGAGGAACATTCCTTGTGCTGTATCAGGTAAGGGGTTATCGACCATCCCACTGGGGGGGAGCAGCCGAAAAGTAACTGCAAAGACCAAAACCAACAAAACTCCATGTACCCAGCTTGGCACAGAAGAGAGTGGTGAAAGCATATTCATGATCTTGTCGATCCAGTTGCCATAATTGCGAGAGAGGTACAGCGACAGGGGAATGCCCAATACAAAGACGAAAAAGTCTGCCGTCCCGACCAGCAACAACGTATTTGGCAGCCGGGAGAGCAAAATATCTTTAACTTCTGCGGTGCGTTCCCCCATCCAATAAACGGAACGCAAGTGGGTAAAGACCGATTCACCCAGATCGAGATGCAGGGCTTTCCAGGTGTATTTCAGGTATTTTGGGAGAAACGGGTCATTCAGGCCGGCCTCTTCAGCCAGTTCCAGCGCTCTTTCATGGACCCGTTCATCCCCACCGAAAGCAAACCCGTGTAGGCCATAGAGTTCTCTGCGGGCCTGGCTTTCCAGTGTATCCATGAAGGCGATATCCAGTCCCCCGCCTTTATTGGCGACCACCACAGCAAAGAAAACGCCCAGGACTATCGTTACACCGATAGTAAGGATGCGTACTAGGATATAAAGAAACACCCGGCGGAACGTGCTGGGTGCTTTTTTCTCAATGTTTTCCTCAGCCTGTTTTGTGCTCATACGTTCACTTTGTTGGTTGTCCAATGAATGTTCCTTTGTAGAGATGCAGGTTGCCATGAATGGAAATTCTTGATTGTTCCATTAGTATAGCTGGTGAAAATTAATTTGGGATTAATAATATCACCCTTTGCAAGATGCTGAACATTTACGATCAGCCAGTCCGGGTAACTCTATTTTCCTTCCTGCAGCCGGGGGTTGAGCACGCGGTCAAGGGCAAAACCCATCATCGAGAAAGCGAACCCGGTCAGCAGCAGGAGCGTGATCGGTTCCAACACCCAGAACTTGGAACCCCAGGCCGAGCCGTATCTCAGACCTTCGTAGATCACCCTGCCCCATGTAGGCAGATCGGATTTCACATTCATCATGCCCAGGGTAGCCTCCAGGAAAATGAACCCCGGAATGAGGGTTACCAGCTGCGGGATCATGACTGGCAGAATGCGCGGGATCATGTACTTAAAGATGATCCTGCTGTTGGGTGCGCCGTAAGCCTGGGCGGCCTCGATATACCCGGCATCCTTGACCTGCAAAAAAGCCGCCCGGAAGGTTTTTGTCGGGCTGCCAAAGGCATTCAGCACGACGATGAGAGTCAGGATCGTCCATAAACTGGCCCCGTAGAATGAATAGAACAAGATCGCAACCGCTACAACTGGCAGGATCATATTGGCTTCGGTAATGCGTTGTACGAGGGCATCTGCCCAACCGCCAAACCACACGCCAAATGCAGCAACCAGCATAGAAACGATGGTGGTAATTAATGCCCCAAAAAGGCCCAAACCCAAAGCAAAGGGCATCCCCCACAGCATCGGCACGATCAGGTCCCGCCGCATAAAATCGGTACCAGCCAAGCCGTATGTTTGGCCCATGACCACCAATTCCACATTGACTTCGGTGTCCGGTTCAAAGGCCAGCACATCCACCTGCAGCGTATAGGTGCCGGGGACCACCTCGGGTTCCGCAGCATTGGGATTGGCAAAAATTCCGTGAAGCAGCGGTTCAGCGGAAATATCATTTTCCTGGTATTTATAATCAATCAAATGATCATTGAGATCGCGGCGGTCGATGTTTTCAGCGAGATCATAGACTTCACTCCTGTTCAGGCCAGCATTCGCCAGGGCAAATTCGCGACCGTCCGGGGTGGTCCAGGTGAAGGTCGCAAATGGATTTTTTGATTCGAATTCAGTGGTAAAGTACAACTTTGTTTCCTGAGGAAAGCTGTTATATGGATAGTCGATCACAAAAGTAAACGAATAGTCCGGATTTCCCTTTGAAGAGAGTGTCATGCTCTTGATTTCCGGCGAGGTCTCGCTGTCGATCACAATCGTTTCCGGCAGTTTGTTTTTCCGGAAGAAATTGATCCACTTGGGCGAAGCTGTCTTGGGGACATATTGGCTGTTGTAGGAGGCATCGGTATACCAGGTGGTGCCAATTTCCTCGTAGGGATAGCGCACCACCGCATATAACGACCCGACCAGCAGGATTAAGAGGATCACTAAACCAACTGCAGCCGAGGGATAGCGCATCATTTCCGTAAATACACGCTGCAGGCGGCTGCTCTGTTTGTAGGAGATTTGTGTTTCGCTCCGAACAGATTGTGGGTTTTTCTTTTTCTCTATGATCCGAACGATCCACCTGACCAACAGCCAGCCAAAACCAACGGCCGCACCCGCTCCCAGGATGACAAGCACAACCCAAGCAGCATTTCCGGCATCACTGCTTTCAGGTTCACCTGTTAGGTCGGCTGCCGGAACACGGGTAGGGAGCTGCGCGCTGGAGCGGTAATTTTCCAGAAAATTAGCTAAGGCTGGCTCAAAAGAAGGGTCTTGCTGGACCGCTTCAATGTAGGCCGCCATTGCCGGGGCAGCCTGATCTCCCAGCGCTTCCAGACGCAGCCGCGCCAGGCCGCTATCCTGGTTGGTGTTAAATGAGTCCACGACCATTTGGATATAGTCTTCCCGAAAATTTTGGTGCAGCATATCAGGAGCAGCATCAGTATATGCTACCGGCCATACACCCCAACCCAATGCCCCCCCTGCCAAAACGCCAATCAGCAATCCGGCAAGGATTAACAATCTTGCAGAAAGGGAAAAACGGGGGACAGCATGTGTGACAGCATTTGCCGATTTGCGGACCCAGTCAAGCGGTTGGAAACGCCCCTTGTATCGGGTTGCCCGTATTCTGCTTCCTCCCCCCCCCATGCGGATGCGCGGGTCCACAATCGCGTAGGCGACATCCAACAGGAGCACAACCATGCCCAGGAGATAGGCAAAGAGCACCACGATCCCGATGATCAAGCCCATATCTCCTGGGTAGAAGGACTCCCCCCAGTAGTTAGGCAAAGCGGCGACATACATTCTTCCGATACCGTCCCAACTCACAGCGACCTCCATGGCGGTGGTCATTTGCCAAAAGCCGACCAGGGTGAGTGCAAAGCTGGTGATCACATAGGGCAGGGAAGGACGCAAAATGTATTGGCGCTGAATTACCTTACCGGAAAGGCCCTGGGCTACTGCCAGATCTACATAATCCTCGTTGGAATAGATCATGAAATAGTTGCGCCAGGTATATACCAACTGAAACATCAGGTTGAGGAAAATGGCTATAGCGGGCAGGATGAGGTGCCGCAGACGGCTGATGAAAATGCCCAGAGACGTGTCTGGTACGGGATTATCGATCATCCCACCGGGAGGCAGTATCCGAAAGGTGATCGCAAATATCACGATCAGCATTATGCCATGTACCCAACTTGGCACCGAAGAGAGCGGAGAAAGTAAATTCAGGAGTTTATCAATCCAATTGCCGTAATTCCGCGAGAGATACAACGATAGGGGAATCCCCACGACAAATACCAGAAAGTCAGCCGTCCCAACCAACAAGAGGGTATTGGGCAGGCGATCGATAAGAATGTCTTTTACTGCTGCACTTTGTTGTCCCAACCAATATGCGGTTCGTTGCCGGGCAAAGATGGCATTCCCAAGGTCCAGGCGGAGGGCAGCCCAGGTATATTTGAGGTGTTTCTCTAAATAGGGGTCATTCAGACCTGCTTCCTCTGCGAGCTGCTGAAAAATCTTATGTACCTCAGCATCCTGTTCGTCTGAAAAATACGAATAACCGGAAGATGCGGCCTGGCGGCGGGCTTCCCGCTGCAACCGGTCTCTGACCGTGTTATCAAAACCCTTGCCCTTATTAGCGACTACAATCGCTAAAAACACCCCCACGACGATCGTGATACCAATCGTGACAATACGTACGATGCTATAAGTGAATACGCGGCGAAATGTGCTGGGAGGTTTTTTCGAAATGCCCTCCGCTGAGCCGTTATTGCCTGCTTCTCTCTGCCGTTGGCCGTCCAATGCACCCTCCTCCATAGCTGTATCGATCATCTGACAGAAGGTATTTCCTCTCAATTAGTATAGCGTGAGAAAATTAAGCTTAGATTAAAAGCATAGCAAAAATAATACTACCTTGGAACTATATTTGACAGCCTTGCCCCTCTCTGAAGGCTTCCTCATTTGAGATTAACTTCTCAAGGTCAATTTTCCTGCAAAGGGTATGGAACTGCGCGAAGGCGAAAAGATACTCAATGGAAGGCCAGAGTGGATTTTGAATCCAACTTTCTGGGGTGAAGAAGACATCCAAAGATTTGCTGATTGTTGTATTAGCCAAATGTCTAATAGTTTCTGTCGGGAAAGGTGATAGTATTAGTGGAAGAACCAAATGATTAAATTTTATCTACCGGAGGATTTACCGATGACCGAAAATCTAAAACGAGCGGGCTTCCCGCCCGAAAGCAAGTGGAAACCCGAAAAGGTCTACCCCACGTGGAAAGATTTTGAAGCAGACTTTGAAGCCGCCAAGGCCGATCTGCCCAAACTGGCCGCATTCAAAGGGCGGCTGAAAGAAGGTCCCGGCGTGGTGGCAGACTTTTATGAAGAACTCGAACGCCAGCTCCCCCGCGGCGTAAAAATGGCCATGTTTGCCCAATTTGCCATGGCTGTGGACAATGCGGACCAGGAGCCCAAAGCCTATGTCGGGCAGATCATGGGACTGATGGCCCAATTTTCGGCCATGACGGCTTTTTCGGACCCCGAACTGCTGGAGGTTGGCGAAAAGCTGCTGGACTGGACTAAGGAAGAACCCCGATTAGCCATCTATGAACACTATTTTGATGACCTGCTCAAACAGAAAGAACACACGCGTTCCGCCGAGGTAGAAGAGATCCTTGGGATGGTAAGCGAGCCGTTCGGGCAGCTGCGCCGCACCGCCTCCGAGCTGGCGGAAGCGGACATCAAATTTGAGCCCGCCGCCGACGCAGAAGGGAAGTCCTTCCCGGTCACGCAGGGTCTGATCATGAAGAATGCCACCAGCCCCGACCGGATGGTGCGCCGTGCTGCCTGGGAAAGCTTCTCGGATGGTTATCTGAACCACATCAACACCTTCGCCAGCAACTATATTGCGCATGTCAAAGCGCAGGTATTCAACGTGCGGGTGCGCGGCTACGAATCGGTGCTGGAATCCCGCCTGAAGCCGTACAGCGTACCGCTGGAAGTCTTCCACAACCTGCTGGACACCTTCCGCAGCAACCTTCCCACCTGGCACAAATATTGGGATGTGAAACGCAAAGCCCTGGGGTACGATGAAATCCATCCCTATGACATCTGGGCGCCGCTGGGTAAAAGCCAGCCCAAAATGAGCTTTGCCGAAGCCGTGGAAATGGTGATGGAAGGGAACGCCCAACTGGGCGAAGAATACGCTGCCGCACTGCACAAAGGCTGCCTGGAAGAAAACTGGGTGGACTGGGCGCCCAACGATACCAAAAGCCAGGGCGCATTCTCCATGCCCGGCAAGGAAAACCTGCCCCCGCTGATCAAGATGAGCTTTACGGACGACGTGCCGGGGATGAGCACCCTCTCCCATGAGCTGGGGCACTCGATGCATGCCTACTTCACCAACAAGCACCAGCCGGAGATTTACACCGGGTTCGGACTTTCAATGACCGTGGCTGAGACGGCCTCAAACCTGAACCAGGCAATGACGCGCGCCTACCTGCGGGAAAGCAAGGCAGACGATGCCGAGTTCCAGTTGGCGCTGCTGGAAGAAGCGATGTCCAACTACCACCGCTACCTGTTCCAGATGCTCAACCTGGCGAGCTTTGAGCTGGAAGTGTATACACGTGCCGAACAGGGCAAACCGCTTTCTGCCAAGATCCTCCAGGATATTATGATCGAGATTTATGCCGCCGGCTACGGCGACACGTTGACCGACGACCCTGCACGCACCGGCACCACCTGGGCGCAGTTCTCCCACCTGTATACGCCGTTCTACACCTTCCAGTATGCAGTGGGGATCAGCGCGGCGGATGCACTGACCGCCAAGATCCGGGCAGGAGAACCCAACGCCGCCGGGAACTACCTCAAGTTCATCAGCTCGGGCAGTTCGCTGTACACCATGGACCTGTTCGACCTGGCCGGGGTGGACATGCGCTCCCCGGAACCAGTGAAAGCCGCTTTTGGCGTGCTGGAC
>QKGK01000488.1 GCA_003250455.1 Chloroflexota bacterium
TTCAAACTGGCCGGGTTTGCTTAAGGTGGACACCCTCCGCAGTGTGCAGGTGGACTCCCCCGAGGGCCTGATCCAGATTGCCGCGACGGATAACACGGATGCCAGTGCCGACCGTCTCTTCGTCGCTGCTGATCGCCCTCCGGAGGCGATTTGGGCTTCTCTGGAAGCCGGGTCGGTGATCATCTCGGAGCCGCTGGCGAACCGGCTCGAGATCCCGAAACAGGGTGGGGTGATCGCTCTTTACACGGACCAGGGCCTGCAAAATTTCGACATAGTGGGCATTTATTACGACTACGCCTCCACCCAGGGGACGGTGCTGATGGCGCTGCCGGTGTACCAATCCTATTGGGGAGATGATACCTTGACCGCGGCCGCCCTGCGTCTGGCGGACGGGGTGGACCCGGACCAGGTGGTCCAGGAACTGCAGGCTGCCCTGACTTCGCTCCAACCGCTCTCGATCCGGGCGAACCAGGCGCTCCGCCAGGAAGCCCTGGATGTTTTCGACCGTACGTTTGCGATCACCTCGGCGCTCCAACTCCTGGCTACGGTGGTCGCTTTTATCGGGGTGCTCAGCGCCCTGCTCTCCCTTCAACTGGAAAAACAGCGCGAACTGGGTGTGATGCGGGCGGTCGGGCTGACAGTCCGGCAGCTGCGTGGCCTGGTGATCCTGCAGACCGGTTTGATGGGCACCGTGGCGGGTCTGCTCGCCATGCCCACCGGGTATGTCCTGGCACTGATCCTGGTGAATATCATCAACCGCCGGGCCTTTGGCTGGACCTTGCAGATGCAGCTTGCCCCCGAGCCATTTGTCCAGGCGATGCTGGTTGCGGTCCTGGCAGCCGTGCTGGCTGGGCTGTATCCGGCGGTAAAGATGGGCCGGATGGTGACTGCTGCAGCGCTCCGGGGCGACTGACCGGCTGGTTGTGAACTTTGGATGATGGCTTGTTAACGACATGAAAAGACCGTATTTTGCAATCCTTTTTATTTTGATCGTTGGGTTAGCCCTGGTCGCTTATTTCTGGCCGGATGGGAACCCTCAGGTCAAAGCGACCCTGGTGGCTGCCACCCCGGATATTTCGAATTTCGCCCGGGTAGAAGGTCCGAGACCTTTTGATTTCTCGGTAGATCACGGCCCGCACCCCGATTACCAGACTGAGTGGTGGTATTACACCGGCAACCTGGATACCACTAGCGGGGAGCATTTTGGGTTCCAACTGACTTTCTTCCGGCGGGCGCTGGTGCCTGCTGCTGACCTTCCTGGCAAGCGAGCCTCCAGTTGGGCATTCGACCAGGTATACCTAGGGCATTTTGCCCTCACCGACGTCGCTGGTGAGGCGTTCTATGCTTTTGAGCAGCTCTCCCGCGGAGCCGCCGGGCTGGCGGGGGCCCAGGCACAGCCTTTCCAGGTGTGGCTGGAGAATTGGAGCGTCCGCCAGGGAGGACCGGGGATCTACCAGCTTTCTGCGGAGGATGGTGCGGTTTCCCTGAACCTCACCCTGGAGGATGTCAAGGGACCCATTTTGCATGGCAATGGCGGGTACAGCCAGAAAGGTCCGGAACCGGGGAACGCCTCTTTTTATGTCAGCCAGCCCCGGTTGGCTGCCAAAGGGTCGGTATCCACCCCGCAGGGCCAGTTCGAGGTGACCGGCACCGCCTGGATGGACCAGGAATACAGCACCAGTGCCCTTTCCGAGGGGCAGGTGGGCTGGGATTGGTTTTCGATCCAGCTGGACGATGACACGGAGCTGATGCTCTTCCAAATCCGGCGGGATGATGGCAGCGTGGATCCCTTCTCCAGCGGGACGGTGATTTATCCCGACGGGACCACCCGCCATATCTCCCTAGGAGACTTCACCATCACGGTAAACGATACCTGGCGCAGCCCGCACACCGGGGGCGTGTACCCCTCGGATTGGACGATCGACCTGCCGGGTGAGAAACTTCTTCTCACCCTTACACCCCGCCTTGCGGACCAGGAACTCCAACTCTCGTATAACTATTGGGAAGGGTCTGTCGCCATCCGTGGGGAGCGGGATGGCCAGCCTGTCTCCGGGAACGGGTACGTTGAGCTGACCGGGTATGCGGGAGCGTTCAACCTGGATTTTTAGACTTCCCAAGGCCCATTGTGTCCTCGCCGCGTGGCGCAAATTTCGTAAAGTGTCATTGTAAGGGTACTTTTTGCCATGTGGCAATCTCACCCTCCGCGTTACCCTCTGCAAAACCCCCTAACGAATCATCCAGCCAGTCATCAAATCAGGGGATGCCAGATCACCAGCCCCCATTTTATGATTTAGACAATCATTTTTTACTGCGCGCTTGAGAGCGCACTTTGACAGGAGGATGTGATGGAAAAGAAAAGATTGGTGGTTGGCCTGGTTTCGCTGGCCGTTTCCCTGGGTTTGTATTTGGTGGATGTGACGAAGACTTCGTTTGCAGCTACCTTTGAATCCTGGGGGACAAATGTGAACTTTTACCCGGCAGCGTTTTTTGCCCTGCTGGGGCTTTTTTTTCCTGTGGCGGGCGTATTTGAAGGAACAGCACGCATAATAGGGAATATGTTTTGAAACT
>QKGK01000307.1 GCA_003250455.1 Chloroflexota bacterium
CCTGTGCCATTCGAAGACAGGATGGTCGACACTGCTTTTGGTCAGACCTTCGTGAGGATCAGCGGCCCCACCAAGGCTCCGCCGCTGGTTCTCCTGCCGGGCAGTGTTTTCAATTCACTGATGTGGATCCCAAACATCGAAGCCCTGTCTCAAAAATACCGGACCTATGCGCTGGATCATATTTATGACTGCGGACGCAGCATTTATACCCGGACGCTTTCCAGCCCCGAAGATCTGGTACGCTGGCTGGATGAATGTTTTACGGCGCTTGGACTTGGCGATGCCATCAACCTGATGGGGCTTTCCTCCGGCAGCTGGCTGGCGCATCAATATACTCTGCGCTTCCCGGGGAGAGTAAGGAGACTTGTGCTCTTGGCCCACCCCACGATTGTCCCGATGAATCCGGCCTTTATTTTTCGACTGCTCCTTTCTTTTGTTTCGCCCGTCATTTTCAGGAACTATATTTATTGGTTGTTTCAGGACACGGCGGCAAAGGACGAACATTCCCAAAGTGTCGTAGAGAACATTTACGAGGGGATGCGGCTGGCAGGGAAATGTTTCAAACCCAAAAGGATCGTCAATCCAACGGCAGTAAAAGACAGCGAGCTGCGCGACCTGGAGACCCCGACGATATTTTTGGCAGGTGAAAACGAGAAGACTTTTCCGCCGCACAAAGCCATTCAGCGTTTGAACAGGGTTGCCCCCCAGGTTAAAGCAGAGATGCTCCCACATGCGGGCCATGATCTGAACTTTGCTCAGGCAGAATTGGTCAGCCAGAAGGCGCTAGCGTTCCTGGAGTGACGCTGAAAGGCGTTAGCGAAGAATATCCTGGAAATGTTTGGGAATCGAAAACGCGCCTGAATTTCAGTTGCATTGGTTTTATCTGTGTGAATCTGTGTTCATCCGTGGTGGATAAATTTTTTAACCACAGATACACACAGATGAACACGGATGGTTGGGAAGAGAATTGCACCTGACCCCAGAAATGGTGCTAGCTAATCCATCTCAGGGATTCCTCACTTCGGTCGGAATGACATTTCATCTCGCAGTGCCTGCTCACTCGGCGCCTGATTGACTGGTTACTTGTTCCTTACTTGAAAAAGAACAGGCTGCAAGTGCAAGCCCGTAAACCAAGGCAATATTCAATAGCTGTGTGAATCTGTGTTCATCCGTGGTGGATAAATTTTTTAACCACAGATACACACAGATGGACACGGATAGGCAGTGATAAAAATGATTGGTTGCCTGGTTACCTTGTGCCTGATCACTGGGTGCCCGGGCAGACTACTCGACTATTCGACCAACTGACTACGGGGCTAAAATCCCCCTAAATTGCCAGTTGGTCTTATAATTGTAGGGCAATTTACCCGGCGATAAGCCGGAGAATTTAGGAGAATTGATGTCTAACGCAGACTTTGAACGCAACTTGCAGCGCTACGCCGAAGTGATCGTTAAGGTCGGGATCAACGTGCAGCCCGGCCAGCGTGTGCTGATCTTCCCATGGATCGAGAATGCCGACTTCGTGCGCATCCTCGCCGAGCAGGCTTACAAGGCCGGGGCCAGCTTTGTGGATGTCCTCTGGGAGGACGAACTCCTGCGCCTGACCCGCTTTGAGCAGGCTCCCAAGGATTCCTTCGCCCTATATTCCGACTGGTACTCCCAGGCGATCATCGAGGCCGGAGAGCGCGGCGACGCCCTAATCCGCATGGCCACCCCGGATCCGACCCTGCTGATGGAGCAGGACCCCAATTCCGTGCGCGACTACCAGAAAGGCTATTCCCAGCAGATGATCCCATACCTCAACCTGGTGCGCAACCGCGGCGTTAACTGGGTGGGGATCAGCGTGCCCACCGAACGATGGGCCGCCAAGGTGCTGCCGGACGTGCCCGCAGACCAGCGCATCCGCGAGATGTGGGAACTGATCTTCAAGATGTGCCGGATTAACACCACCGACGATCCGCTGGCCGAGTGGGAGCGCCATATCGCCAACCTGGCAGCCCGCTCGCAGTATTTCAATGACAAGAAATACACCGCCCTCAAGCTGACTGCCCCCGGCACCGACCTGTGGGTCGGCCTGCCCGAAGGGCAGAAGTGGCTCAGCGCCCGCATGGAAATGAAGAACGGCGTCGGTTCCGTGGTCAATATTCCTACCGAGGAGACCTTCACCGCCCCGCACCGCCTGCAGGTCAATGGCACCGTACGGGCTACCATGCCGCTGAACGTGCGCGGCATGATGTATATCGACAAGTTCAGCCTGAGCTTCAAGAACGGCAAGGTGGTGGAAGCCAAAGCCGAGGTCGGCGAGGAACACCTGCACAATATGCTGGAGACCGACGCCAACGCCCGCTACCTGGGCGAGATCGCCCTGGTGCCCAACAGCTCGCCTATCTCGCAGTCCGGGCGGTTGTTCCTCAACACGCTCTACGACGAGAACGCCTCCTGCCACATTGCCCTGGGCAGCGCCTACCGCTTTAGTTTTGAGGGCGGCGAGGATATGTCCGAGGAGGAATTCGAGGCGGCGGGCGGCAACAGCAGCCTGATCCACACCGACTTTATGGTC
>QKGK01000327.1 GCA_003250455.1 Chloroflexota bacterium
AACACCTGCATGATGCGGTCTTTGTCCACCTCGATCTCCGGCAGCCCGGGCTGAACCCGGGTGGTCATTTGGATGGATTTCTCGGCCAGGCTGGTGGTGCTGGTGCGCGCCAGCTCTTCCACCACCCAGGAGGGATCTGTGCGTTCAAAGTCCAGGCGCAGCTCCCCCACATCCGCCATGGAAAGCACCCGCAGGTCCTGCACCAGCCGTTCCAGGCGCACAGCCTCATCGCGGATGATCTCGAAGCGTTCCGGGGAGGGGTCCAGCACGCCTTCGGATACACCATCCGCATGCCCCAGGATCACGCTGATCGGTGTGCGCAGGTCGTGGGCAATGTCGGCGGTCATCTGCCGCCGGGAGGCCATCTGCCGCTCCAGGTCTTCCATCATCTGGTTAAAGGATTCCGCCAGCAAGCCGATCTCATCTTTGGAATGGACTTCCACCTTTTGGGCCAGGTCGCCGGTCGCGGCCCGCTGGGCCGCAGCGGAAAGCTCTTTCAGCGGGCGGGAAAGCGTCCGGGAAAATACCCATCCCAATATCAAGGCAACGACCAGCGCCCCGCCGGCGGTGTACAGCAGCATCAAATTGATACGTGTATAGATCGGATTTTCCGGATAATATTCCTTGTGCCCGTCTTGCGGCAGCACCAGCCAGCCGACGATCTGCCCGTCTACGGTGATCTCGGCGGCATTTGCCAGCTCGCTGTCCGGTACAACCTCGCCTTTCCGGTTTCCCCCCTGATCATTGTCGCGCCCTTGCACCACCTTTTTTTCGGCGTCCACCAGAATATAAGGCGGGAAGCGCCCTTCAATGCCCCCGTCCCGCGGCTGGTCCTGGACCCCCTCCCAGGAACCGTGCTCCTGGTAATACTGGGCAAACTGGTCTGTCACCTGGGAAAGGTCCTGGTTAAAAAGGAAATTCTCAAGCTCCTGGTTGGAATAGCGGCTGGCAATGCCAAAAAACAAGAGCGTACTGCTGATACTGACCACAACAAAGGCCACCAATAGCTTGAGAGAGATTGATCGCATGGTGTTTACTGCTCCCGCATAAAGCGGTAGCCAACCCCGTACACCGTCTGGATATAGCGCGGCTCGCGGGGGTTATCGTCCAGCTTGGCGCGTAAATTTTTGATGTGCAGGTCAATGGTGCGTTCATAGCCTTCATAGCGGGTGCCCTGAACAAATTCCAGCAAATCGAGTCGGGAGAACACCTTGCCCGGCTGTGTCATCAACACCGAAAGCAGGTCAAACTCGGAGGGGGTCAGGTCCAGAAAGCGCTCGCCGATCTGCACACTGCGCGCGTTGCGGTCTACCCGGATATCCTTTGCCGCAAGCGTATCCGCCGGTGAAGCCGACATGGCCGTCCGGCGCAGCACCGCTTTGATGCGGGCCAGCAGCTCGCGCGGACGGAAGGGCTTGACCAGATAATCATCCGCACCCATCTCAAGGCCCAGGATGCGGTCTTCGTCTTCCACTTTTGCCGTCAGAAAGATCACCGGGGTATTGGAAACCTGCCGGTACTGTTTAAGGAACTCATACCCGTCCATCCTGGGCATCATAATGTCCAACACGACCAGGTCCGGGTGTTCCTGTTGGGCGCGGGCCAGCGCTTCTTCCCCGTTGTAGGCGGTCACCACACGGTATCCAAATTGCGACAGATAACTTTCCACCAACGAAACGATGCGCGTTTCGTCATCCACCATCAGGATGGTTGTAGACATAATCAACTCCAGATTCTTGATTGCAGTATATCAAATTTTATCCTCAGACAATGCCATTTTTTCAGAAGAAAAGATGCTCCACCAGAAGGATGATTGCACCTCCCCCTAACTATACGCTGCCGTAATTAACCGCCTGTAAGGGGAATGTGTAGAAATTGTGTAGATAGTTCCCGCCCTTCTGGCGGGAATCCGCTCTTTCCTGCTGGGGCTCCCTCTTCCTGGATGCCCGCCTGCGCGGGCATGACATTTTTTTCCTTTTATGTGTCTTTCCCGCATGCTTTTAGCGGGAAACCATTTTCTTGCCCCCTCTTTTCACTGTTAGTGACTTCTTCTTCCTCCCGCTTCTTTTTTAAATTCCTCCGCTCTAAGCCTTCGGCTTCCACATGGATAGCTGTCCGGTGCAACCGTCATTTTTCTGTTTCGGGCGTTTCACACCCTCAACCCCCCAAAGCGTTAAACCAAATCAGCAGCGGAAGGAGTCTTCCGCCGCTGACAGATCACAGGTCACAAGTTATTTTCCCGGCTCATGGATTGCGGATGCTGGGGACAAGCCAGAAGATGGTGTTGTTCGAAGATGTGGATTTCGATTCCATATCCAGGATGAAATACACTTCTTTCCCGACGAGCTTGGACAGGTCAATGTTGACCAGGGTGGTTTTGCCATCATGGCTCTCTACCCATTCCTCCAGCACGCCGCTTGCGCCGCCCTTCACCTGGTAGGAGACACGCACTTCCATTTTGCAGTCTTTGCTGTCTTCCACGCAGCCAACCTGGGCCACAAAGCGATCACCGGTCTGCACCGTATAGAGCGGGTAGATGCCGCGTATACGCTGTTCTGTGGAAACCTTTACCAGGATTGCCGGTTCGTCTTCCCATTTCCCGGTCTCCAGCTGGAAGCTGTTGGTGAACCTGACCGTATTCTTGAAGAGCGTGTTGTTACTATCGCAGTATAAAGTCGACTCGTCCGTCTTCCAGGTCGCCTGGCAGAAGTTGGCGGCAAAGTCATAGCTGTGCACGGCCTCTGCATCCACTACCTTGATCTTCATCTCAATCGGGGTTTTGGTGCCGTAACCGAGCCCAAATTTCACTTTATCTTCATCCCGCAGCAGCCAATAGCCCTTATAGTTGCCTTTGGTGTCCGGGGTCTTCATCGACATGGCAATGTCCACGGTTTCGCCGGGGGCTACCTTTTTGGGGAATGGCGTGGCGATTCCGCCAATCTTGTCACCGCTGTCAAAGACGATCTCGTATTTCGTTGTCCAGGTGCACGAGCCGACGTTCTTGATCCGCCAGACCTTGGTGAACTTTGTGCTGGTCGGGAAGGTCTCTCCGCTGGCGCCGGTAATATCAGCGATAAATTGGGCTGCATTACACACCTTCGGCGTGCTGGTGGCTGCTGGGGTAGCCGTTTTGGCTGGCGCAGACGTGTTGGTTGGCAGCGGTGTGTTGGTTGGCAGTGGTGTGTTGGTGACTGTGGGTTCAGTTGTGGAGGTTGCCGGGACGGACGTGGCTGTCGCCGGGACTTGCGTGGCCGTAGCGGTAGGCTGGCTGGCAGCAACTTCGGTATTTTCCACTACCTGGGTAGCAGCTACCTGGGTTTCCACCGCTTGCTGAACCGCACGGGTCTGTTCCACGTATTGAGCCACGCTGGTTGCCGCGATATCCCCTGGCGTTTGCGTGGCGGGGGCCTGCACTGCGCCGCAGGCTGCAAGCAGACCACCCAAAACAAGGGTTACAAATATCTTCCTGAACATGTTCTATCCTTTACCGACAACTCGGCAATCCCTCTACACGCTTACTACTTATGGATAACCCGAATCACAGACTCCTGCCCAATTTGGGAAGCAGACCGTGCGTGGAAATTCGGATCCCCGTGAAATTCTAATTATTCATCGATTAAACGAATCAGATGTTCAGGTTGTTCCCGGCGCGGCAGCCAATTTCCCGCTTTTCTCCGCCTTTCCCTGCATTCACGCGTCCTCCTCTGGGCTGATTTTTCTCAAACGCACCCCCCAAACTCCCTAAATAATGGTATCCTCTCAAAAAAAATCCGATTGCGCCAAAAGGATCCCGATGACCTACGAATTTAAATTCCTCTCCGGGGTAGACACCCACCTGCTGTACCAGACCTTCCTATCTGCCTTCTCCGACTACGTCCAGGACGTCAGCCATGTGACCGAAACCAATTTCGTCAACCGCTTCACCCGCGGCGGCGTGGACTACGCCGCCTCTGTGGGCGTATATTTTCAGGGGGAACTGGTCGGCTTCACCATCATCGCCCTGGACAACTACAAAGGCACATCCGCCGCCTTCGATGCCATGACCGGGCTGGTCAAAGCGCACCGCGGCAAGGGGCTGGCCAAAGCCATCTTTGAACACGCCCTGCCCAAACTGCGCGAAAAAGGCGTGGAAAACTTCTACCTGGAAGTGATCCAGGAGAACGAGCCCGCCGTGCGCGCCTATGAAAAAACCGGTTTCTCCATCGAACGGGAAATGGACGCCTTTGGCCTTTCCGCAGATGCCCCCCGGCTGGAACCACCCGCAGGGCTGAACGTTGAGATCCGGCCTATCCAGCGAGCAGACCTGCAGCAGGCTGACCAATTCTTTGATTGGCAGCCTTCCTGGGAGAACAGCCTCGCCAGCATCCAGCGCGTCCCCGACGAGGTCATTTGCCTGGGGGCTTTCCAGGAAGAAAAACTGGTCGGCGCGCTGGCACACCACCCGGCCTCTACCTGGCTGCTCTCCCTGGCGGTAGATCCGGCCTCCCGGCGGCAAAAGGTGGGCACCGCCCTGCTGGCCGAACTGCAAGCACGGCTCGGCGAAAAATTCAACACGATCAAGGTGGTCAACGTGGACCATGCCGACGAGGGTATGCTGCGCTTTCTGGAACAGACCGGGTTCGAAGTTCTGATCAACCAATACGAAATGAAACTGGCTATTGAAGCCTGAATTGACTCAAAATATCCTCGGTCTGCATGGTAGAATCAATATCATCTACCGAAACAAAGGAGATTATGATGTCTTTAAAAAATAAACGTATCGCCGTTCTGGCGGAAGAACAGTATGACCTTTTGGAATTATGGTATCCGACCATCCGCATGAAAGAAGAAGGCGCAGAGGTCGTGATCATTGGCACAGGCAAACCATCCTATAAAAGCAAAGAGGGCAAGATTGTGGAAGTGGATATGAACGCCGACGATGCTGATGGCGACGATTTTGACGGGATCATCATCCCCGGCGGCTTTGCCCCCGACAAAATGCGCCGCTACCCGGCTGTGCTGGACTTGGTGCGCAAAATCTACTATGCGGGGAAGCCATTTGCCTTTATTTGCCACGCAGGTTGGGTGCCGATCTCGGCCAAGATCGTAGAAGGCAAAAAGGTCACCTCCACGATTGGCATCAGGGACGACCTGCTCAATGCGGGCGCCATCTGGGTAGACCAGGAAGTGGTTGTAGACGGAACGATGATCACCTCGCGCAGCCCCAACGATCTGCCCGCTTTCTGCAGGGCATTCATCGCCGCCTTCGAAGATTAACGGGACGAAAACTCCCCTGGGGAGTAATCCCTCCGCAGACAAATCTGTTTCTTATACGCGTGACAAAATAATATTCATAAAAAAACCGCCGTACGGCGGTTTTTTTATACTCCCAGAATTGTTAATCAGCCTACTACTTTATCAAAGCTAAAAGGATGGTTTGAAAGCAAAATCAAACATTGACGGCTTTTTTCACGCATCTGCAGCCAGCCTTTGACCAAGTATAAAGTATTCCGTTTATAAACTACAGAACACTACAACTGCGCAGAGATTTTATCCACCAGGCCCTGGGCGAAGTCTTCAATGCGCTGGTTGGCAGTATCATCGGCCTGGTTGCTGCCCGTCCCATTCATGAAAAGCTGGATATCTATCTGTCCGGTTTTGGTTACCAGCGGATGATCGTACTGGATAGTCTGGAAATAACCTTCCCACCCCTGCAGGAGGGACATCTCCGTACTGTTGAGCGCATACTGCTTATTCGTACCGTTCAGGCAGTCCGAATATACCGCATTCCCCACCGAGGAAATGGTCAGGTCTTCACAAATGTGTGACCCGACATCCTCATGATGGTAAGACAAAATCAGTGCGGGCATTTCTCCCGCCCCCGCGGCCGCACTGGTCGGCGTGGGGGTCGAGGCAGTCGACTTCCGCCGGTTGGAACCCGAAATGCGGACAAAACTGCTGGTTAAGATCAACAAGAGCATGATCAGATAAAACACTTTGGACACATTGGAAGTGCCCCCTGCGCTTTTTTTGTTCTTATTATTCCCGGTGGGGTGGGCTGGCTTTTTCTTGGAACTCATTCTTTATCCTCCAATTATCATGGCAGGGCAGCGTCGCAAAAGGCGCTGCGCTGTTCGTTTTATAATCAGCAGTTCTTTACTTCCCCGGTTGAAGCTGCAGCTGCAGGAAGTTCCCGCCGCGCAGGATTGTCAGTTCCAATGGCTGATCGGAGAACAGCTGTCCCAACGCTGCCAGCAGCTCGTCTGCGCTGGCAATCGACTGGCCATTCACGGCGGTGATAATGTCGCCGCCTACATTGACCTGCTGCCCATCAATCGTAGTGATCTGATCCCCAGCCTGGATCCCGGCGGAGGCGGCCAACCCGTTCGGGTCCACCTCGGTCACCAGTACACCCTGCTGATTGGCATTCAGGCCCATCGCCGCAATGACGCTGTCGTTCACCGTCATGCCGACAATGCCCAAATGCACGCCGCGGGTAGAAGTGCTGCTGGCAGTCTGGGCGCGGTCCTCAGCTGTAGGGCGGGCGGCCAGGGTTACGTCGATGGACTGCGCCTTGCCATCCCGCAGCACTTGCAGGGTCACGGTCTGGCCCACCTTGGTGCTGCTGACCAGGTAAGCGATCAATCCGTCCATATCCTTAATTGGCTGGTTGTCAATCGCCACGATCACATCCCCACCCATGCTCACAGACTGTCCATCGATGGTGGTGCTTTCGGTGCTGCCTCGCAGGCCGGCTTCATCCGCCGGGCTGTTGGCGACCACCTCCGCCACCATGGCGCCGCGCTGGTTCGGGTCGAGGTTCATGGCTGTCGCCAGGTTCGGGAAGAGGGTTGTCCCGCTGATCCCCAGCCACGGATAGACATACTGGCCATCTTTGATCAGGGCCGGGACCACATTCTTGACGATGGAGGCAGGGATGGCAAAGCCGATCCCGGCGCTGGCGCCGCTGGTCGATTCGATCGCCGCGGTCACGCCCAGCACCATGCCCTGCGCATCCACCAGCACGCCGCCAGAGTTACCCGGGTTGATCGGTGCATCGGTCTGGATCACGTCCGGGATGGTGTAAGACTGTGTGGCGGTCTGGTCAGAGGGCAGCGAACGACCCACGGCGCTGATGATCCCGGTGGTCATGGTGCCTTCCAGGCCAAAGGGGTTCCCGATGGCGATGGCCAGCTGCCCGACCTTCACGCTGCTGGAATCGCCCATCTGCACCGGGTTCAGCAAAGACTGGTCGGCTTCTACGTTAATCACCGCCAGGTCGCTGTCCGGGTCGACCCCCACCAGGGTGGCGGGTACGGTGGTGCCGTCGCTGAAGGTCACCTCGATCTTATCCGCTCCATCGACCACGTGATTGTTGGTCACGATGTCCCCGTTTGAGTCCCATACAAAGCCGGACCCCAACGCACTTTGATACTGTTCCGGGGCTTGCTGGTCTTGCGGGATACTGAAGAAGGGGAATGAGAAGAGGGAGGTAGATGCCTGCACTTTTTGCAAAACGCTGATGTTGACCACTGACGGGCTGACCGAGGTGTAGATATTTTCCAGGGTGCCCTGGTAGGCGTTCAACAGATCTTCCCCGGCGGAGGTGCTGACGGGCGCAGCAGCGGCGGCTTCAGTCGGCGCTGCTGTCGCCACTGCCACCGGCATCTGGTCCTTGGAAGCCAGGGTCTTGGTCGCCGGAATACTGCCGCAAGCAGCCAATGCTAAGACCGCGAACACGGTCAAAATGAATAAGGAAAGAGTTTGTTTTTTCATACTCAGCTCCTATTGCTGTTATTTGGTCAAATTTGGTTGATTCGTCGTTTGCCCTCATCTTAATCCTGCTGACCCCTGCTGTCCTTAAGATTTGAGAAAACGAAGTTTATGATTACCTTAAGAAAATGTTAGCCAAACGCAGTGCTGCTATCCCCGGAGCAAAACACTTCCCCCAATCCACCGGTTAAATTAAAAAAGGATTCCTCATCTAAAAAGAGGAATCCTTAATATGCCCGACAGGATTTACATTAATTACTGACTGGATATCGCCCTATATGGTTTATTTTGCGATGGAGATGACTTGAAGCTGGCAAAGATCGTCCAGGCCCCAAATCCCATTTTGGATACCAAGACCGGACTGTTTCGCTCCGCCGAAGGGTATTTTAGGGTCTGGTCAATGGCAGGAGTTATCCAAATGGCTATGTGTTCTTATGTCTGAGCCAAATTGTCTGATAGGGGGCAAGGGTGACAGCGGACTGCCCTTCTTGAAGGGAATAATTTTCCAGGGTGATCAAGTCTACCCAGCCAGATACGTCCGCGCTGCCAATCTTCGCCAATGACAGATCTGCTGTTATTTCCCCCGGGGTTACGTTTTGGATAGCAACGATTTTGGAAGAGCCATCCGGAGCAGTTCTCAATACTGCGAAAACTGCGTCTCCTAAATCAAGGACTTGCTGCGCACCAGCCGGATGGAAGGCCTCTTCCCGGGTGCGTATTTTCAGCAGCGCCTGGTATTTATCGAAGACCAGCTTCCGCAGCGAACCCTTTTCTGACAATTCATGCAGTAATGTCTGTGCCCCCAATTTTTCCCGGTTGATGGCGCGGGCGTGTCCGGTTTGCCGGACACCTTCGTAATCGTTACGGGAACCAACCAGGCTGTGGAAGTATATCCCCGGGATGCCCTTTAGCATCAGCATGATTGCCTGCGATGCCATGAAACGCGCTGCCTGGAGTTCCATTGGCTGATCAAATTTCGGGTGATTGAGCAGGTCAAAATAGCTGATGTTCAGCTCGTAAGGGCTGGTGCTGCCATCCTGGTTGGTTTTGGAGGAAATTCTTCCCCCATGCGCGGTGGTCGTTTCGAGCAAGCGGGAAAGCTCCTCGTCTGGAAGGATACCGGTGACAGGGCGCACGCCAACCCCGTCGTGTGAGGCGGTGAAGTTGAAAAATGTGGTTTGGGGTGAAGGGTATTCCAAACCAGCAGCCCATGCAGTCAGGTACTTGGTAGAGCCGGCAAGGATGGCATGGGCGGTGAGGGGGGGAAGCGAAAACTGGTATACCAGGTGGGCTTCGTCGCTGCCATCCCCAAAGTAGGAGATATTCTCTTCGTGGGGGACATTGGTTTCGGTGATGATCAGCAGCTCAGGGGAGACCTCGTCCACGATCGCGCGCAGCAGTTTGACAAAAGCATGCGTTTGCGGCAGGTGGATGCAGGTGGTCCCGATCTCTTTCCACAGGTAGGCAATCGCGTCCAGCCGGATAAGGTCTGCCCCGTGGGCAATGTAGAACAGGATCACGTCAATAATATCCAGCATGGTATCCGGGTTGGCGAAGTTCAGGTCGATCTGGTCGGCGCTGAAGGTCGTCCACACATATTGGATGCCCTCAGCGGTTTGAAAAGACGTCAGCAGCGGCAGCGAGCGGGGGCGGGTAACCATGGAAAGGTCTCTCTCCGGGTCTACGGTGATGAAATAGTCCTGGTAATGCTTATCGCTGTCCAGAAAGCGTTTGAACCATTCGCTCTGCGCGGAAATATGGTTGATGACCGCGTCAAACATCAGGCGGCTGCCAGCCTGCTTGAGCTGATCGATTTCTTTCCAGCTGCCCAGATCCGGGTTGACGGTCTTGTAATCGATGACGGAGAAGCCATCGTCTGAGGAATATGGGAAGAACGGCAGAATATGGACGGTATTGATATTGGATTGCAGATGGCTTTGGTA
>QKGK01000453.1 GCA_003250455.1 Chloroflexota bacterium
CAACAGGTTCACCAGCACCTGGGGCTTGACCTACCCACCTCGCTGGAAACCATGGCGGACTTCCACCGGCTTCAAAACTGCCTATCCCAGTTAGGGGTTTTTCTGCAGAAACAGGGCTATTTGCGCGACCACTTTGCGTTTAATTTTGCGGTGGAGACCCGCCACGCCGGGCAGGTCATCTCCCAAAGCGAGGCGGATTTCATTCCAAATTTAAACACAAAAGGGATTGGTTACGCCCTGTACGAAATGGGCTATCCCGCCATCCTCCCCTCTGCGGTATATCTCTACCAACTCGTCGGGGAAGCTCAGCATCACTCCTCCCGGACGATGGAAGAGCTTTTTGAGCGCATTGGATACGCTGCCTATGAAACCGAGGATTTCGACCCTACCGGACACCCCTCGGATCTGGTTGTGGAACTGTGGGAGATCCGGAAGCTGGATCATTAACTTGCCCACCCTTCCAAATCGAAATCCTGATTCATCTGTTATACTCCCGCATATATGAAAGCCATCGACCAATTTCCCTTCGAATTCTACGGGGAGTTTTTCTCCCTTGTACTGGCGGACGACCGCCGGTTGTACCTGCCGCTGCGGCGTTTGTGCGACGCTTTGGGGATCAACTACAGCAGCCAGCGCAAGCGTGTTTTGCGAGATGAAGTGATTTCTGATGCGCTCACCAACATCCCGCTGGAGACCGAATATCGCGACAGCCTCCGTACCCAGGAGATGTCCTGCCTGTGGCTTAACCGGCTGCCCTACTGGCTGGGGACGATCGACACCGGGCGGATCAAACCCGAACTGCAGGAATCGGTGATCCGGTTTAAACGGGAGTTTGCTGATGTGGCCTGGGCTGCTTTTCGCACCGAGATCCTTCCCCCCGACATTCTGGCAGAGCTGGACACCACGCTGTCCCCGGCGGAGCAGGAATATCACAAGCTGATGGATGAAGCCGCTGATCTGCGCAGGAGTATCACTTCCCAGGGAGAACAACTCGAAAGGCTTGAAGCGCGTATCAGCGGGTTAGAAGCGCAGTTGGTAGGCACCGACTTCATTAACACCGCCCAGCAGCGCAAATACCTGGAAATGGTTGCTATCCTGGGGGAAGAGCTCAAAAAGAAAAAAGCAGGCAACCAGGCTATTGTCCACAACGAGGTCAAGCGGCAGTTCCGTGCCCCATCTTATCAACTCATTCCCGAAAAGGATTTTCCGGATGTGGTGAAGTTCCTCACCAACTGGTACGAACGGATCGTCCCTCCGGGCACCCCGCTGCCATTTGCCTTTTCACGCCCCGAGCAAGGGCGTATGCTCTAGACCATGCATATTTCCGAGGCAACCGCCCAATACCTGCGTCATCTGCAGGGGGCTAAAGCGCCTGGCACTGCCCGGACCTACGCTACTGGAGTCCGGCATTTCACTGCTTACCTGGAATCCTGTGGCATATCGGGAAATAGCCCGATCACCGCGCTCACCCGCCCGTTGATCGCCGGGTTTGTGCCATGGCTGTACGAACACCTGCTCGAAATCGGCGGCGGGCACCCTGAAAAAGTCTCTGAATCCACCAAGCGCACTTATTTTTCCGCGGTCACCGGTCTGGTGGAGTACCTGGTTGTGGAGACCGGGCATTTGCCGCTCCCCCTGAACGATTATGACCTGCTGCGTAAAGCCCTGCAAAAAGCTGCCCGGCCCCAACACCGGGAAGTCTTGCCGCTGGAAAAACTACCCTCCAAAACCATTGTTTCGGCCCTTTTGGAAACGGTTTACCAGCCTCCGGAATTAACCGGGGACCTGCCGCGCGGGACACGTCGCAGGCGCCAGCTCAGTTGGCTGCGGGATATTGCGATGATAGAGACCCTGCTGAGTTCCGGAATGCGTGTGGGCGAGTTGGTGCGCCTGGAGCGCGGTCACCTGCTCCACGAGATCCAGGGGGCAACGATCAAATATGGCAAAGGCAAACGTACCCGGGAAGTGCTGTTTTCGGGGCGTGCCTGGGAGAGTATGCAAGAATACCTGCAGGAGCGTGCCGACAGTGCTCACGCCCACCAGGTTGCCCATCTGCCCGTGTTTGCCCGCCACGATCGCCGCGCTGGAGACCGGGTGCTGCCGCTTTCCACGCGCCGCATCCAACAGATCTTTTTAGACCTCGCCCGCCAGGCCGGGATCATGGAGCGTTTCCATCTCACCCCCCATACCCTCCGTCATTTTTTTGCCACTGAATTCCTTCGCCAGACCGGCGACCTGGCCCTCACTCAGTACGCCCTCGGTCACCGCTCCCCTACTACCACCCGGGTATACGCCCAAACCAAGCGTGAAGATTACCGCACCGCCCACCGGAACGTGTTCCGGGACAGCCCATCTCTCAAAAAACCAAAAACCGGATAAAACTCCGTAAGTTTCCGCCAAAATTTCCGTGAGTCTACGGATTTGCCCTCATTTAAGGATAGTCTATACTGATATCAGAACTTTTTAGTTCTAACACCACCCTTCCCTCCCCTCCAGAACTGACCGGCAATGCCGGTCAGTTCGTTTTAACTTCCAGTGCCCAAATCC
>QKGK01000071.1 GCA_003250455.1 Chloroflexota bacterium
CCCGCTGCCGGCTGCCAAAGATGTGGAGGTGGATGGTGAGATTGTGCGTCACGCCGCCCTGACAGATCCGGAAACCCGCTACCGGCAGCGCTACGCCGACCTGGCAGTCAACCCGGATGTACGGGAGATTTTCAAAGCCCGGGCGGGCGTCAACCGGGCGCTGAGAGATTTTTTTGATGAGCGAAACTTTATCGAAGTGGAAACGCCCATCTTGCAGCCGATCTATGGCGGGGCAGCCGCGCGGCCATTTGTCACCTTCCATAACCAGTTGAAACAGTCATTGTATTTGCGGATTTCATTTGAGCTTTACCTGAAGCGATTGCTGGTGGGTGGTTTTGAAGGCGTCTATGAGATCGGGCGCGATTTCCGTAATGAAGGCGTAGACCGCACGCACAACCCGGAATTTACCCAGATCGAGTTTTATTGGGCGTATGCCGACTACCTCCAGGTGATGGCCCTGACCGAGGAAATGATGCGTTTTGTGGCCCAGGAAGTGACCGGTGGGACGAAGGTTACCTTCCAGGGACATCAGATTGACTTCAGCCAGCCGTGGCATCGAATCGAATTAAAAGAAGGCATCCTGGAACTGGCCGGGATTGACCTGGATGAATACCCGGATTCGGCCAGCCTGGCAAAAGCGATGAAAGCAAAAGGGCTGGAAGTTTCCCCGGAAACCCCGCGCGGAAAGATGATCGACACCCTGATCGGAGAGTTCCTCGAGCCAACCTTTATCCAGCCGACTTTCCTGTATAACTACCCGCGCGATATTTCTCCATTGGCGAAGAACGTCCCAGGCAACCCACAGGTTGTGGAACGTTTTGAAGGCTTTATCGCCGGGATGGAACTGTGCAACTCCTTTACAGAGCTGAACGATCCGCTGGAGCAGGAAGCCCGCTTCCTGGAAATGGGCCGGGCCTACGATTCAGAGGAAGATGACGATTTCCAGCCTATGGACGAAGATTATCTGCAGGCGATGCGCTACGGAATGCCGCCCAATGGCGGCTTCGGCATGGGGATTGACAGACTGGTGATGCTGCTGACGGATCAGCCCAATATCCGTGAGGTAATCCTGTTCCCGCATCTGCGCAGCCGGGAAGGGGAAGAAGCCACCCCATGAGCCAGAACCGGAGTCCGGAGCAATATCAAGCCGCTTTTGAAGCAATTGCAGGAGCTGTCAGGCAACTGCCGGATGAGCAACGAAAACAGATCGGTGAGCAGTTGGGGGAGTATACACATGATTTCAAGCATCTGTTGGGGCTGGTGACCGGGGCAAATGCCGTTTTACTGCGAGTCGCGCCTGCAGATGAAAAAGGGGACAAGATGCTGGAAATGGTCGAGACGATTGACAAAGCCTCAGTTCAGTTGAACGCGTATATTGACATGATCGTCTCTCAGCTATATATGCCCATTCGTCCTGAATCGGATGATATATAAATTCTATTTCTCAAATGTACTAAGAAGATAAAAAAAAGTGGCAGGTTGCGCAACCTGCCACTTTTACTTTAAGGGAATAGATTTTTCAAGCGGTAGCCAGATCCTGTTTTTTGGCCCGGGCGTCTTTGATGATGAAAGGAAGATACAGGATCAAAAAGATGGTAAACCCGAGCAGTTCCATGGAGATAATATACAGCGGCCAGGGACCAAGTACGTCCAGCAGGCTGGCAGTATCAGGTTTGTGCATGATGAATAGATAGTTACTTCCCAAGGCCAGGTTGACGAAGTAGATCACCACCATGTACAGATTGAGGCTGATGGCGACCCGTTTAAATGAGTTCCACGTGGGACGGAACCCTTCTATGGCGGTCATGTAGATGGGGATAATCACCAAAGTGCCATGCACCAGCAAGGTTTGGACGGCCCGGAAGTGCCATAATCCATACTGAGCTGCCTCCGGGGTGATGAATGCCTGGAGAGCGGCAGCGAGACCAATAAAGTAACTAAATTCATAAATCCGGTAGCTGCGGGTAAGCAGCATAGCGATGCTTGCCCAGACCATAATGCTGCATACATGCAGCGGGAGGTCGTAGGTGTAGGTCCATTGCCCTGTCCAAATTCTCCAGATGTGCCAGGAGCTTTCTCCGATGATCAGAACAGCGGCTAAAAAATATCGTGAGCGGCGTTTGGCAGCTTCCGAAGGGTTCTTCCAGCCGAAGATAAGCCACAGGATGATGACAAGCGCGATTCCCAGTACCAGCAGATGTTTGGGGCCAAAAAGTTGAAAGGGGGGACCGTCGTAAGCAGGGTCAAAAAAATTGAACATGATACCTTTTCTCCTCTGATTGGGTTTAGACTATGTTGCAGACAGCAAAAAACCGCTGAATATCCTTTGTTTGGTATATTAACAGCTTAAGTGAGAAAAGGTGTCAGATTCCAGATGCAATCTTAGCAGCAGTCAAAGAATCTGAGCTACTCTTTCAATTCACCGGTCGACTTTTCCAGATCCGAAAGCGGGGCTTTGGACTCGTCAACAAACAAAATCTGAATGTCTGCGAGGGTGATCACGTCGCCTGATCCCAGTTCCTGGCGGGTGATCTGCTTCCCATTGACAAAGGTGCCGTATTTGGACCCGTAGTCGTACAGGAAGAAATGCCCATCTTCGTGTTTGATCCTGGCATGGAAGCGGGAAATCGTCGGGTACGTGAGGATCAAATTGTTGTTTGGATGACGACCGATGAAAATTATTGGGGCGTGGATGCGATAAAGCAGGTTGTCATGCACCAAGTAAGCCTGCTTATTCGTAAACGGAATTGTAGGTGTTTGGACTTCCAACTGCGTTTTCATTTTACTCCTGGTACAATTATTGCACAATTTCCCCGCTTTGACCAGTCTGAATTTATATGAATTACGTTACAATTTTTTGGTACAGCGAAGTTTTGTTCCGTCCGGATTTTTTGGAATGATACATAGCTTCATCTGCCTGCTCAATCAGGTCCTCGAAGGAATTGAATTCATCTCCCAGTTCGATCTGAGAGATGCCCAGGCTGATCGTGATGCAGAGCTCGCCAGAGTTGGTATCGAATGTGTGGTTTTCAATTTTTGTCCGGATCCGTTCGGCAATCACATAAGCATCTTTGAGGTCAGTTTCAGGCATCAGGATGATAAATTCTTCGCCACCATAGCGGGCAAAGATGTCATAAGGCCTTAGTTCGTTTTTACAGGTTTGGGCCAGGTTTCGTAGAATCTGGTCGCCAACAAGATGCCCATATTGATCGTTGACCTTTTTGAAGCGGTCGATATCAAAAAAGATCGCAGTGAGGGGATGCTGTAAGCGACGAGCCCGATTGACCTCCAGCCGGAGAAGCTCATAAAAATGACGGTGATTGGTGAGCCCGGTAAGCGAATCGGTGATGGCAAGATGATGGAGCTGTGACTCAACCCTTTTTTGATCGGTGATGTCCCTGGCGGTGATCAGCTTGCCCAGAATTCGCCCTTTTGAGTATATCGGGGAAATCTCTACCCCGTAACTGGCATTTTTCCCCTGGGGATGAAATATATAGGTTTCGGGGCTTCCGGAAATTGCAGGCGGCTCAAGGATCAACCGGTCGATAATTGAGGGTTGCACATCGGTTCCGATGGAATCCAGATCTAATGAGAAAATTCTGATTGCCGCGGGGTTTATATCCACGATGCGGTTGTTTTCGTTCACCACTACCATACCATCCAGCATATTCTCCACCAGGATCCTGCGGGCAATGGGGGTCAGGTCGAACAATTTATTGAAATACAAAGCTGACCCAATAAATACACCTGCTAGCACCAGGCCCAACGGGTCATAGTTCACCTTCAGGGCGGGCAGCAGGTGAAATGAGAACAAAACATTCACTACCAGTGGCGAGATGGTCGCCAATACCAGCAACACGGCTTGACGGCGGTAGGTATGGCTAAGTATGTAGGCCTCCTGCAGCAGGAAAAAAGCGCCGGTGAGGGTGAGGAAATAGGAATAGGCAAAATGAATCCAGAAGTATGACCCCAATTGCCAGGTTTCGTCAATCAGATAGGGCCCATACTGCACAAATCCGTAATTCTGAATAAAAAGATGGTGGCTCTGGTTGGTGATGAGCAGCAAAATGGAGATGGTTGGAATGATGGCGTAAACTGAAATTAACCAGGGCTGCAGCCATTTTTCCCGATCAGAGAATTGCAATACAAAGAGAAACCAGAAAAGTGGACTTAAAATCACCCCCACCATGCGCAGAATGATCCAGAAAAGGGCGGTTTGTTCATTTGGCGCAACCATACCAAAGGCGATTGTGCTTGTCCAAACAGCCAGGTTGAGCATCATTGCAATGAAGAATTTTACGCCGGGAACAGACCGATACGATCGCGCTCGCACAGCCAGCAGCAGAGTGATCAGAGTAGCCACGATGGCAATAACGAAGAAAATTTTAAACTGGTCTAATGGCAAAGTTTTGATTCCAGGTTTGAATTTTAATGGCGTAATGGTTAAAAAAAATTATACCCGATGCTTGACAGCATACGTGTACGTTTTGTATAATCAGCCCATACAAATTTGAAAAGTCGCGTAGAGATAACTTTCGCCCGGAAATTCTCAGAGAGCTGCCGGTCGCTGCAAGACAGCAATTTCAGGTGAAAGATCCACTCTACCAGCCAGGGTTCTGGCGATTGCCTTTGCAGGATGATCCCTAACGGGATGATGTAAAAAGGCCGGGTTCGCCCGTTAGCGCGTTGCACAGAGGCTGATCGAATCACTCGAATCAGCAAAAGCAGGTGGCACCACGAGCGCTCCCCTCGTCCTGCGGGAAGGGGGGCGTTACTATTTAGATCAAATTGTTTGGTAAGTCAACCAATTTGATTCGGCCGGCTCCCAGGACTTTTTCCTGAAATCCAACTTAGCCGGCCCTGCTGGAGGTGCTAACATGTTGGACATCAATCTTATTCGTGATAACCCGGAGGTGGTCCGGGCAGGGATGCAGAAACGGGGGATGGACCCTGCACCCGTAGATGAAGCCTTTCGCCTGGATGCACGCTGGAGAGAAGTGCTCCAGGAAGTAGAAACCCTCAAGGCGGAACGTAACAAAGTTTCCAAAGAGATCGGGAAGATGAAAGACAAAACTGAACGCGACGCCAAAATTACGGCGATGCGTGATGTGGCGGACAAGATCAAAGCCCTGGATGAGGAAGTCTCCCAACTGGAGGCGGACCTCAACGCAGTGATGTCGATCATCCCGAACATCCCGGATGCGCGCGTCCCGGATGGGTTCACCGAGGACGATAACGTGGAAATCCGCCGCTGGGGCGAGCATCCTTCCGGTTCGTTTGAGTACAAGCCTCACTGGGACCTCGGCCCGGAGCTGGGCATCCTGGATTTTGAGCGTGGGGTGAAATTAGCCGGCTCGCGCTTCTATGTGCTGGAAGGCGCAGGCGCTAGGCTGCAGCGGTCGTTGATCCATTTCCTGCTGGATTTGCATTCCCGGCAGGGCTACAAAGAGATGTATGGCCCGTTCATCGTGCGCGGGGAAATCCTTTATGGTGCCGGGCAGCTGCCCAAGTTCAAAGATAACCTGTACAAAGACCATCAGGAAGACCTGTACCTGCTGCCCACTTCGGAGGTCTCGATCACCGGATTGCATATGGACGAGATCCTGGAAGAGGACCAGCTCCCCCTGAATTACACGGCTTATTCTCCCTGCTTCCGCCGGGAAAAAATGAGCGCCGGTCGCGATGTGCGCGGCATCAAGCGCGGGCATCAGTTCGACAAGGTGGAGATGTACAAATACTGTCTGCCGGATGATTCCTCACGGGAACTTGAAAAAATGGTGGCAGACGCCGAAGAAACCTGCCAATTGCTGGGCATCCCTTACCGGGTGATCCTGAAATGTGCCGGCGATACCAGCGAGACAGCGATGATCTCTTATGATATTGAGGCATGGTCGGCTGGATGCCAGGAATGGCTGGAGATTTCCTCGATCTCGAACGTGGGCGATTTCCAGGCACGCCGGGCGATGATCCGCTACCGGCCGGAGGCAGGCGGAGCACCGCGTCCGCTGCACACGCTCAACGGTTCGGGGCTGGGCATCCCCCGCACGATGATCGCCATCCTGGAGAATAACCAGCGGGAAGACGGTTCCATCGTTGTGCCGGAAGTTCTGCGCCCGTGGATGGGCGGCATCGAAGTACTGGAAAAGGAATAAACTTTGCTGACCGGATTTGCAGACGCATTAGGATTGGCTTTCCCCTGGTTCCTGCTGGTGGTGATGCTGCTGGGGCTTTTCGGATTGATCGTCCCGGTGTTCCCGGGGAATGTGGTCATCTGGGGGGCGGTGCTGGTTTATGGTCTTGTGGCAGGATTTGGCAGCCGCGGCGTGTGGTTCTTTATCCCCATTTCTATTCTGACGATTATGGCAATGGCAGCGGATAATGTGCTGATGGGAGCAAAAGCCAAGCAAGCCGGGGCGGCCTGGTCCAGTATCGGGATCACGCTGGTAGCGGCTTTTGCTACCTCATTGGTGCTTACGCCATTGGCAGGGCTGGTCGCCGCACCGCTGACGCTGTTCCTGGCCGAGTATTTCCGCAACAACCAGGACCGCGAACTGGCCTGGAAGATCACCAGCGGGTTGATGGTCGGCTGCGGCTGGGCGTTCATTGTCCGGTCTGCCCTGGGCGTATTGGCGATTGGCCTGTATGCCTGGTGGGCGTTTGGGGGGTAGGGAAACGCATTGGTGTAAAAGAAAACTCCCTGTGAGGATTTCCTCACAGGGAGCTTTGGTTTAAGTTCTGGATAGCTTAGTTGCGGATGCTGGGGACGAACCAGAACATTTCGTTGTTGTCGGAGGTGCTTAGTGAGCTCATATCCAGCGTGAAGATCACCTCATCACCAGCCAAACTGCTTAAGTCAATGTCGATCATGGTTGTGTTGCCATCATATTTTTCGGTCCACTCACCGAGGATGTCTTTGGTGTTTGTGCCTTTGATCTGGTAAGAGAGCACTACTTTCACTTTGCAGCTCTCATTCTCATACACACACCCGATCTGTGAGATGAAGTGGTCGCCATCCTTGACGGTGTAAGCCGGGTAGATGCCGCGAACGCGTTCATCTTTGGAAACATTGACGATCAGTGCTGGTTCATCTTCAATCTTTTCTGTTTCCATCTGGAAGCTGACGGTGTAGTTTACATAGTTCTTGTATGCTTCGCTGGTGCCCTGGCAGTACATAGTGCCGGCATCTGTCTTCCAGGTGGCATTGCAGAAGTTCTTGGCAAAATCATAGGAAAAGCTTTTTCCATTATCCACGACTTTGATCGCTACCCAGAAGGGGTTCTTATCTGAACCGCCCAGTCCGAATTTGCTGCCGTCGTCATCCCGCAGCAGCCAGTAACCTTTGTAGCTGCCTTTGCTGTTGGGGGCTTTCATCTCGATGGCAATATCAATCGATTCGCCTGGAGAAACATTCTCGGGCATATCAAATGTGGACCCACCCAGCTGGTCTCCACCATCAAAGGTGACGGAGTAAGATTTGTTCCAGGTGCAGGTGCCTACATTTTTCAGCCGCCAAACCTTGATGAAGGTGGTTCCGGGGGCAAACTGGGAGCCATCAGCTGCAGTCATATCCCGGATGAATTGGGCTGCATTGCACGGGATGGGCTTTGAGGTTGCCGTTGGGGTTGGGGTCTTGGTGGGTTCTGTCGTTGGGGCTGTTGTGTTAGTGGGCAGGGGTGTATTGGTAGCAGTGGGGACAGCCTGCGTAGCAGTAGGCAGGGAAGCGATTTGAGTCAATTGGGCTTCCACCGTCTGGGCGGCGGCTGTGCTTTCTGCGCCTTGCGGCAGGTCCGAACCGGATATAAATAAGGGCATATTACAAGCCAGCATCGCGGCTGCCAATAGGCCGATCACCAAAAAACCGATAAACTTTTTATTTTTCATTTCCTTTTCTCCTTCTATACGAGGATCTGTTTAACCTCGAGTTTTACTCTTTCAGTGTATCGCTTGCGTGTTACCTGGTTGCTTCGGATTTGTTACAATTTGGATACATCAGTTGACAGCTCCGAATAATATTGGGTATTACGCTTATTTAACGATGGAGAAGTGGATTTTGTGCCTGATTAAAGTTCGCATATAATTAATAAAAGATTAGAGAGAGAAGATAGGGAACCCGCCATGGACTTTGATTCCGCCCGAAAACAATTCGAACGCCTGACCCGCTTGCTGCAAAATGGAGAGCTTTCATCAGAAGAATATACGGATGGGGTTGATAAACTCGTCGTGACTGATGAACAGGGGGATGCCTGGATGATCGGTATGCAGTCCGGTCAATGGTACCGCAAAGAGGGGGAGAATTGGGTGGAGGATGATCCACATGCACCGGCAACACTTTCAGCCACCGAGCCGCAGCCAGGGAACAAACGTTCCCGGCGGCTGATCGCCATGCTTTTGCTGCTGGCTTTAGCGCTTTCGTGTATGGGTGTCTGGTATTTTGGTATGGGAGGCGTATTGCCAGGACAAGGTGGTGTTGCCCAGCAAACCCAGGACAGCAAGGTGCTGACCCAGGTGGCGCTTCTGGAAGCACAAGCCTCCCAGACTCTGGATGTTGCAGAAAGCACGGATGCGGGGGAAGGGGCAGCAACTACTACTCCTGAGGAAACGCAAACGGCTACACTTTCCGGGGCGCAATTAACAGCAACTGCGATCACGCCCACGGCCACGGTCCCGCCAACGCCTACGGTCACCCCTTTACCTCCGGAACCGGCTGCTCCGCCCGAAGCATGGGACCCTCAATCTGTGGTGGATTTTGAAAACAATATCTCCCTGAAACAGGATTGGGCCAAAGCGCCGGATAAAAACTGGGAGTATGAATTTCTGAACTATGAAGACCGGCAGGCCCTATTGATCCAATATACCGAGACGGAATCCCTGATGCACGCAGACGGGGCAAAATTAGGGGATGTGGAACGACAGACAACCCTGGCTATTCCTGATGTGGAGGGCGGGGTTTCCATGGTTTGCCGGTGGGACGAAACCAAACGAACCGGTTACGCTTTGCGTTTGACCAACCAGAACTGGCAGCTATTGCAGGTGGATTCCGGGAGCGAAACCGTATTGGGGAGCGGCAACCAATCGGATAATTTCCGCGAAGGCGGTTACGAGACTTTTTTAATGCGCTGCCAGACAGATCAATTGGTGATTGAACGGGAAGGAGAAGCGCTGATCCTGGTAGATGACGATACCTATAAAACCGGCGCGGCTGGCTTACGTTTTGAGATCAATAACGGGATTGGACTGGCATTCTTCACGGACGACCGGCTGTGGGCGCAAATACCGGATGATGTGGTTGCCGGAGAAGGTGATGTGGTCCGCCTGGCAAACCTGGATATCCAGTTTGCCCGGCTCAATGATGTGTATGATGAGATGGAAGAGGAAGGATACGAGGGGACGGATGTGATCGGTATTCAATTGCGCATAGACAATAGTTCTGATTTACCCGTCCAGGTTAGCAAACTAAACTTTAAACTTACGGATGGACAATCAAAGATCACAAGTTTGGATTTTGTCCCGGAATCTGTTGGGAACCGAACCATGATCCCATATGTGTTCTCGCCAGGGATCACTAACGGGGAGGTCTTTTTCAGCGGGGTCAGCCCTGAGGATCTGGAAGATTGGGTGTTCGTGGTTGATCTGCGATATGAGGGGTTTGGTGAGGCGATCTATACATTCGCAACT
>QKGK01000073.1 GCA_003250455.1 Chloroflexota bacterium
TCCGTGGCTCCGGTGTTCCTGGCTGATGGCGACCAGGATACGATTGATGCAATGAAGCAGTATGGCTATGAGGTGGGGATGGCCTTCCAGGTGGTGGACGATATCCTCGATTTCACCAGCGACCAAAATAACCTTGGCAAGCCAGTCGCCAGCGACCTGCGTCAGGGCTTGGTGACACTACCGGCCTTGCACTATCTGGAAAAGAACCCGGATGATGCCGATTTGAAAAAAGTGATCGAAGACCGGATCGTCAACGAGGAGACCCTTTTGCGAGTGGTCCAGGCTATCCGGGAGAGCGGAGCGATTGAAAGCGCTATGGATGAAGCCCGGCAGTTTGTGGCCAGAGGGCTGTCTGCTTTGGAGAAGATGCCTAACACCCCTGAACGGAAAGCACTGGAAGGCGTTGCCACGTTCGTTGTCGACCGGCATTTGTAAAAATTGTTTGGAATTAAAACACTAGAGGCGCTGATTTGTTCAGCGCCTCTTTGATTCTGGAGTGATCGATTATTCCTTGGGCAGATGGTCTTCCACGCTGTGTTTTACCGCATAAGCGGCGGCTTCGGAACGCGTTCTCAGGTTGAGCTTGCTGAGGATCGAGCTGACATAATTCCGAACTGTTTTTTCGCTGAGAAAGATGTCTGCGGCGATCTGCTTGTTGGTTTTACCTTCGGAAATCAGAGAAAGGATGCGCAGTTCCTGGTCGCTGAGGGTAGCAAAAGCTTCATCTGTGGCTTTGCGGGAGGCTTCCCGAACTCTTTTAAAGACCTTTTGGGTCAATGCGGGATCCAGCAGTGCTTCTCCGCGTCCAATTGCGTCCAGGGCGCTGATCAGGTCGTCGCTGCCAATCTGCTTGAGGATATATCCATAAGCGCCGGCATTGATCGCGTCGAAAAGCAAATCGTCTTCTGCAAAAGAAGTGAGCATGATAATTTTAGTGTCTGGGAGTTCATCCATGATCTCTTTTGTGGCATCAATACCGCTTTTACCGGGGAGACGTATGTCCATGATGACCACATCTGGTTGATATTCAAGCGCTTTGCTGACTGCGTCATCGGCTGTGCCGGCTTCGGTTACCACCTCGTATTCGGGGTAATTGGAGAGCAGCGCTTTGATACCGAGACGGACAACTTCATGGTCGTCCACAAGGAGGATTTTGAGCATAGTTTGTTTGACCCTATCTGCTTTAATCGCTATAATTTGACCGGACCATTTTGATGGTTTCAAATTTGACCAATTGGATGGTCAATGCGAAGATTATTTCTATCAGATGGATTATAGCATAAATCAACACTTCACTTCTCAATAAAGCATCCTTCTGTTATCTAAATTGTAAATTATCCTGGAGTCTTGCCTGGTTGAATCGATGAATAAACAATTTCTGCGTTGGATCACGATACTTATCCCGATAGCCTTTACTGGCTTTGTATTTCTCATCAGCGATTTGCTTACCCATGGACAAGTACAGGTAACACAGTTACTGGTAACTGTGTTACTAAGTTCGGTCGGGGCGGTCATATTTTCCAATTGGGTGTTTACCCAACTGGAACAGCGTGAACGGGAGATAAAGAAGCGGACTGCACAGTTGGAAGCCCTTAATATGGCTGGCGTATCCCTGGTGACAGAGTTGGACCTTGGCGTGGTGCTGCAAAAAGTAGTGGACTTGAGCAGAGATCTGGTTGGCACCCGCTTTGGCGCTTTGGGGGTACTGAACGAAGAAGGCACTGCCTTTCAGCAATTCATCACTTCGGGAATTTCCTCTGAAGATCGCAAAAAGATCGGGCATCCACCGATTGGCAAAGGTTTGTTCCGCCACCTGATCGAACATGGGAAAGCCATGCGCGTGGACGATATCCCCAGTTATGAGGGGGCTGCCGGAATGCCGGAAAATCATCCGAAAATGCGGACGATGTTGGGGGTTCCCATCATCGTGAAGAATAAAGTTATAGGGAATCTTTACCTCACGGAAAAGATTGATCCATTCAACCCACATTATCACGATGTGATTTTATTCGATGATGAAGATTTGCGAATCCTGGAGCTATTTGGTACTCAGGCAGCAATTGCCATTGAGAATGCCCGCTTATACCGGCAGGTGCAGCAGCTGGCAATATTGGAAGAACGCCAGCGCTTTGGCATGGATTTGCATGATGGCGTGATCCAATCCATTTATGCGGTTGGATTGATGCTGGAAAATATCCAGCGGCGGGTGGAAACATCACCGGACGAAGCCCGGGAAGGGATCTCGGATGCGATCCGCTCGCTGAATACGGCCATCAGCGATATACGAAACTATATCCTGGACTTGCGCCCACAGCATTTCCAGGGGCGAAATATTGTCCAGGGCGTCGAGGAACTGGCCCGTGCTTTACGGGCAAACACTTTTATGGATGTATATGTGGAGATCAAGGATGTGGATTCTTCCCTGTTCAATCCGGAAAAAACAGTAGAGATCCTCCACATTACGCAGGAAGCGCTTTCCAACGTGCAAAAACATGCACAGGCGAGCGAGGTGGAAATCTCTTTGCGGGTGGAGGGGGAGACCTTGAAGCTTGAGATTGTGGATAATGGCATATCCATATCCCCGGGAAATTTACAGCGTTCCAGAGGGAATGGATTGGGGAATATGCAGGAGAGGACGGCGGCTCTTAATGGAGAAATCATTATCACCCCCAGGTTGAATGGGGGAACGCGGGTAGCCCTAACAGTTCCGATGGAGATGATTTCAGAATTTTAAACCAATAAAATCCATTGCTTCTCTCAGAAAAGCAGGCGGGGAGAGCGTTTAACCATGGTACACCTAGGATGATTGCGACCTCAGGTGTATTTTGCTTAATTAGGTCAGATTAGGAGGGGATGATTGTCATCTGACAAGCAGGACATCTGCCCCTTAATACATCTCACCGGGGTCGCTATACTTCTAATGCCTTTCCCAATATTGGAAATGTTTTGTGAGCTATTTAATGATCGACCAAATGAAAAAACCTCTGCAAATATTAATTATCGACAACCATGCAGAATTGGTGAAGCAAATTGAGACCCGCCTCTCTTATGAGGAGGATCTCAATATCTGCAAGGTTGCTCCTCTGTGCCAACTTACTGAAGGTTTGCTGGAATGCAAGCCTGATATCCTTTTAATTGACCCTTACGCAGATCATTCCTACAAATACGACCGTATCAAACTGGCGATGGAAGTTTCTCCCCAAATGGTAGTGGTGGTCTGGACAGCTGTGGTTGATACTGCGATGAACGTGCGGCTGAAAAAACTGGGCGTGCACTGCATTTTGGAAAAAGGAATCTCTTCTTCTGACCTGATCGATTCCCTGCGCCGGGTGATCGGCCAGCAGTGCAAAAGTGCCTGAACTGTCCCTGTTTGCCGTTCAGGGCGGCTTCTGAGCCGCTGTATTTTTTTAATGGGGGAAAGTAGGAAACTTAAGCCACAACCCTTACGAATGTGCCATGCCCGCCGGTAACCCGCTGAATGGTGTTGCATTCCGGTGTAGCCCAGCGGTAGATCCATTTGGCTTCTTCGGGACGCATATTCACGCATCCGTGGCTCATCTGGTTGCCGTAATTATCGTGCCAATAGCAGCCATGGAAGGCAACCCCGGTCTGATAGAAGTAGGAAACCCATGGCACTCCCGGCAGTTCATAGGCGTTAATGTCGGAGGTGATCTCACCATTGCCCATGTGGCGCACTGGCATTTTGATGCTGATATTGAATCTCCCGGCCGGGGTGATGGTTGGAACACCATTTGCCTGGGGGGTGCGGTTTGGCAGCCCGGTGGAAACATCCGTGTGGAAGACTTCTGTGTCGTCTTCAAATGCGGTAGCGGTTTGCCGGGATAGGTCTACCTGAACCCATTTCAGCTCCGGGGGCACATCTGTGTGGATAGGAGTGATCTCTTCAGGGTCTATCAGGCGCATGTGGGTAGCAGGAACATGATAAACAATGCCCAGCAAGTCATCTTCAATGCCGTACCAGGCGTGCCCGTTCGGCCCGTAGCCCACTTCGGTCACCCAATGGACAGATTGATAATACAACCGGTATAACGGCTGCCAATCGGTGCGTTCGTGGTAGCGGAACGAAAGCGTCATTGGGACGGTGATCTCGCCAATGCGCTTGGTTTCAGGGATATTGTATTCGATCTCGTTGAGGTGGGTTTCCACTCGCTGCAAATGGGAGGTATGCACATAACCCTGCTCGATTTTAAACCAGCGTGGGTTGGTCACCGGTCCATAAGGGGAGGTAACGGTTTCATACACGTACAGCAGTTCATCCCGTCCGCAATTTCCCACCGGATCGCTTTCGTAATCAGGTTCCTTGTAGATACTGATCTCTCTGGTGGCCACGCGTACGATGAACAGAGCCTCAGATGGGGAAGGAGGTGTATCCCACCAGCCATTGAATCGTTCGAATGCCAGGCTGGTGGCTGTGAAACCGGATATTTTGAGAAAGTCTCTTCGGGAAAGGAAAGGAATCTTGCGCATCAGTCTCCAAAAGAACCAGTGGTTTGCTTAATTCTACCTTATTTTGTCTAATTTTAATTTATGGAGGATTCTGGAATGCTGTCCAGATCGGTGCGGGCATGAAGAGTGGCTTGGCCGACCAAATGCGCCATGATGGTTTGACTGAGCACGGTTGTGAAGAACGCGCCCACCAGACAAACGACCGCCCCCAATGGACTGAGGAAAGATACGATTAGCCACCCGATCAACATTGCGATGAGAAAGCTGCCAGGATTTGTTCGGAAAAGATCCCAGGCCGATTTTGGATTTACCAACAACCCAAAAGAATTACCCTCAGCGACCAGCAGCCAGAGAGGTGGGCTGAGCACATTGAGGATGATAATGTAGATGAACACCAGCACATACAGACACATGGAAAAAACAGAGATGATAGGAAGGATCGGGCCAGGGTCGTCCATCATTGCGGTTAGGGTGATGGCTGCACTGGAACTGAGGATGATCAATGCCGCTGGCATCGACCAGATTACCGCAATGCCGAGGAATTGAAATCCTTTGATGAAATATTCGCCAATATCCGACCAATCCGGCAAAGGATTTTCCTCATCGGCTGCAACACGCCGGGCCAGCTCTCCCAGCCACCCAAACACGCCTACCATACCAACCAACGTGAAAGCCAGCAAGGCGGCAATCCCTATTTTTTTCGGCCATTCGGTATCTTTCCAGATGAATGTGAAAGCCTTTTCCAGATCCATGAATGCTCCTGTGTTGTGTGCAAAGTTAAAAAATTGTGCGGAAAAAATTCTACCAGACAAGAATATAGCATAAGGACATTGATGCGACAAGGCGGAGCTTCGATTTTTATAGGTATAGCTAGGAATAGGGAGGGATAGGAAAAAGCCTGAAATTATCGGGCACAATGTTATAATTTTGCCATATGTTTGGCGGAAATTTTCCAGCACTTGACATAAAAAGCTTCGTCACCGTCCTTGTAGGGCTCTTGGGATTGGCGGCGATATTCACCTTTATCAGTGGGATTGGAACCATTCGCCAGTCGCAGCGGCTGACTTATTACCGTCTGAGACGCTCGCGCCTGATCTTCGGATGGCGGATGGTGTTTATCTCCGTGGGGATACTCGGGGTAACCTATGTGGTCAGCCGCTTTGGGGAGCCTGTGGTGTACAGTTTTTATGCCGTATCACCCACCCCCTCGATCGTCCCAACCGATACGCTCACCCCGACGATCACCGAAACGCCTACTATCACCCTCACACCGACAGTTACCCCCACGCTTTCAGAGAGCTACACGCCAACGCCCTCGCCCACGCCGCATGTGCCCCTGGCAGTGGAAGCGCAGTTTTTGGCCAGTATCACTCCGCCTCCGGGTGCTGTTTTCAGTCCCTTGATATTTGCCCGTGGAATAGACCAATACTATAATCCGATCAGCCCTGGGACGCAGTTTACCAACCCGGTAGGACACCTGAATGCGATCTTCAGCTATGACGGCATGGCAGACGGCACCCAGTGGACTGCGCTGTGGTTCCGTGATTCAGATCTGGTGTATTATGAGACCAAGGTTTGGGAAGGCGGCACTGGCGGGTATGGGTTTACCGACTGGAACCCGCCTCCTGAAGATTGGCTGCCGGGCCTATATACAGTGCAAATATTTGTGGGATTGGAATTCAAGATTGGCGGCGATTTTGATGTGACCGGTTTACCGGCGACAGCGACCTTCACGCCTACGCTGACGCCGACGAAAACAAATACGATCACCCCGACAGTAACGCCAACCCGCACCGCGACCCCCACACTGACGCCCACGAAAACCCGCTGGCCTACGCATACCCCATCGCTGACGCCTACTCCGCGTCCTACGGCGACCAGTGCGAATTAAATTGATTTGATAAAAAAACAGGAGATGCCCGGCATCTCCTGTTTTGTGTTAATGAGTGACTGTTTCAGGCGATTTGCGTGCCTGTTGGCGAATAAAGAAATTGGGCGATCTCAGCAGCTACGCGGGCATTGTTTTTGAGCAGGGAAAGGTTGGCCTGCATGCTGCTGCCATGACTAAGCTCGCTGACCCGGCTAAGGAGGAAGGGGGTTACTGCCTGCCCGTGGATGTTCTGCTCGGCGGCCTCTTTGAGGGCTGCCTGGATGGGGCCTTCGATCTCTGCCATAGGAAGGGCATCTTCCTCGGGTACGGGAACGACTACCAAAACCCCGCCGCCTCCCATCTGCCAATGGGCTTTGGCAATCTCGGCAGCTTCATTGGCACTGTCGGCGCGGGCGCTGACAGTGAGGCCGCTTTCCCGTGAGTAGAAGGCGGGAAATTCGTCCGTCTGATAGCCCACCACGGGGACGGCCAGGGTTTCCAGACGTTCCAGGGTGGCGGGCAGGTCGAGGATCGCCTTGGCGCCGGCGCATACCACCACCACCTGACTTTTGCTCAACTGGTCGAGGTCGGTGGAGATATCGAAGGGGGCATCCCGGTGTACCCCGCCGATGCCGCCTGTAGCGAAGATTTTGATCCCGGCATGCTCACTTGCGATCAACGTCCCGGCGACGGTGGTGCCGCCGCTGGCTTTTTGAGCGATGGCCGGACCGTAGTCACGCACGCTGATCTTGCGCATCTCGCCCCCGGCGGCCAGGCGCTCGAGGTTTTCTGCAGACAGCCCGACATGAATGTGCCCGTCGATCACAGCCACCGTGGCCGGGAAGGCATTTTTACCGCGCACTTCGGCTTCCATCGCCTGGGCGATCTGGAGATTCTCGGGGTAGGGCAGCCCGTGGGTGATGACGGTGGATTCCAGCGCAACCACCGGGGCGCCGGTTTGCAGGGCAGTGTTGATCTCAGGGTGCAGAGAATAATATTTAGGGAGAGTTTTCATGGGGTCTTCTTTCCTGATTTTTTTGCCTGGATTATACCGGATACCCGGAGATTGGGCGGAGAGTTGTTTGTGAGGCTTTCGAAACCTCTTGACCCTGCGGGAAGGTCGAGTAGAATAGGAGGTACACGATTCAAACGGCGCGGTGGCGGAATTGGCAGACGCAGCGGACTTAAAATCCGCCGTTGGTGACAACGTGTGGGTTCGACCCCCACCCGCGCTACACGAAATGTTATTTTAGATTAAGCCCCCTGTTCTTTTACACAGGGGACTATTATTTTAATCTTTGGCATTTCCGCGCAGGTGATAGCGGGATATGGGAATCTAGAACTCCTGATCGTGATCCTCCCCGCCTGGATTATGGGTTGTCTTGATGACCTCTTCCTGTTCCTCTTCGGAAAGGGTATCCCACCACTTTTGGTATTCCAGCTTGCTTTTCTCTGATTGTGATTTCTTTTTTAATCCCAAATCTTCTGTGAGAACATCATTGATGGCATCTTTCCCCTCATCACGGAACCAGATATACCATCCGATGAGGACCGAGATCACAATATACAGCCCAGCACAATAGTATCTATCCATATTTAAATTATACAGAAATTACGCCGGTATTTGATTTCACCTGGCCTGAATGGAAAAAGTTAACACTTTTTGGCAGTTAATTTTTGCAATGCTGGTTGACCTCAGCGGCGTGATGAAGGGTACAAATCCGCCAAAGATGAGTATAATTAATAGTAGTCTCAAGGAATAAATTTTCTGGTTTCTATTTCAGAAAGGAGAAATAACCATGGGCGACAAAGGCACCAGCCGGCAGAAAAACCGGAAGGAAGATAAGAAAAAGGCCAAGAATACTATCCTGGAGAAGCGTAAAATCAAGAAAGAAAAGAAAAAGAACAAATAGGTGGGAACTACAACGGCCACACCAGGATAAAGGCCAATGTAAACAGGACCGAGACCACCAACTGCCGGATGCCGATGTGAGTCGGTTTTACGCCGGCGGCTGGACGAAATATCCCCCAGATGACCTCGGCAAACTGCAGCGCATATGGCACCCACAAAAAGGCGGGAAGGATTCCCGAAATGCCAAGGGCGGCGGAAAGCACCAGGTTGAATCCCGCATAGGTCAGAGCCCGGCGGCCCAGATTTAGTTTTTCTGCCTGGGCAGGTGCCGTTTTCAGCTTGCGCTGCTCCAGGCGGAGAAAGGCGTAGACGATGGAAGCCGCCGACTGCAGCCAAACCAGGATCCACAGCCACCAGCCGATCGGGTCGGGCGTGTCCAGGCTGACCCAATAAGCCGCCGGGGCAGCCAAAGCCAGGCTGCCGCTTGCGATAATATCCACCCCCATCTGATGGCGCTCTTCGCGCCTGCTCACCAGCCACAAATGCCAAACGAATACAAGCACACCCGGGAGCGCCAACCAGAGCACAAATGCGTACCCCCTGCGGATCAATTGGACCGTAGCAAATAGTGCCACCATCCCATAGATGCAGAACCATAAGCGCGCTGTTGGCAGGATATTGCGCGAGCGCCGACCGGCATAGGCTTTGGTCATCATCACCGTGGGCTGGCGCAGCAGGAAGGCCATCATGGCCGCCAGGATCAGCATCCACCCGGCTGGTGGCCACCTCCCGGCGCTGAAGAATCCGATCAAAAGGGGCATCAACAGGAATACCCAGGAGCCATGGTCGGTGGGGAGGGCGGCTTGCTTATGGAAGGTGTTGGGGGATTTTTTCATGGGGGAGATGATACCAGAAATCCGATATGGCAGCAGGGAAAATCTGCTGAGCGCATTTTATTCCCGGCAAACAATAACGGCAGACGTGATTTGGTCTGCCGTTTTCAAACTGTGACTGCGAGCAACTGGTGCAGTATAGATGATTTATTTATTCTTGTTGGCGGAGGGATTCGGAAGCTGCCCGTGCCAGGTCTACCTGGCTTTCCAGACTGTCGGCAAGCATGGCGCGCAGCAGGTCCAGGGCCTGGATGACGCGATCATCGGCCAGGCTGTAAAACACGGATTGCCCTTCTCTGTCGGAATTGACCATATTGCGTTCCCGCAGCACCTTTAAATGGCGGGAGACGGTTGGTTGGGGGATTTCCAGCGTGGAGGCCAGGTCGCTGACGTTGTACGGGCCTTCAGCTAATTTGTACAGGATCAGGATCCTGTTTGGGTCTGCCAATCCGCTGCATACCTGGGCGTGCAGGTTGTTGATCTCATCCTTCAATAATTTCGACATGGGAACTCCATAAAGTATTCACTCTTGCTTATATGCTAATAATCGCTACTATTGTACCCGAAAATGGATAAATTCGTGATTCGAGTGG
>QKGK01000350.1 GCA_003250455.1 Chloroflexota bacterium
GGGCAGAGGGGCTTTATTCCAGGGTTGATGCCGGCCAGGTAACGTGAATCTGGGTGCCTTCGTTGGGGTGGCTGTTAATTTTGATCACCGCATTGATCAGGTCTGCGCGTTCGTACATGCTGGCGAGGCCAAAGTTCTGGTGATGGATCAAGGCGGTCAGATCCAGATTGCTGGCGCTTTCAATTCCGCGGCCGTCATCGCTGACAATGATGTAGATATTTTTCTCTGATACTGACCCCTCGACGGTGATGGCGCTGGCACCTGCATGCTGGATGGCATTTTCGCAAGCCTGCTGGACAATGCGGAAAATATGCAATTCTTCCTCTTCCAATCCTTTCAGCGGGAATGGGATGCCTTCAAGATTGACCGTGATGGGGGTAGCGGGGTTGCGTTCGTTGAGGGAGTCGGCCATATCTTCCAGGGCATTGATCAGCCCAAAGGAGATCATTTCCGGGCGCAGCCCCTGGATGACCTTACGCAGGGATGCAGTGATCAGGTTGAGGCTGTCGACCAGTTTCGGGTCGGTATATTCCCTTTGCAGCAGGGCGATCTGGTTGAGGGTCACATCGTGCAGGTCCCGCGAAAGGCTGGCGCGTTCTCTTTCGTTGCGGTGCATATTGGCCTGGTAAAGAGCGCGCAGGCGGGTGGTTTTTTGGTGGTTGATGATCGCAAAGGTGGTTTGCTGGGCGACAGACTCAAGCATGCTGAGAATATCCGGAGGATAAAGGTCGTCCGGGTCGCGGGTGCCTAACAGCCAGACGCCAATCAGCTCACGGTTGAATATCAGCGGTATGACCACCCGGATCCATTGGAATTCGGGGGGTAGTTGCTGGGTATATTCGAGGGAGAGGATGGGAGTATCTTTCCTGACCAAATTTTGCAGCACGTCGCTTTGGGGGATCTGGAATGGCTCAACGCCATAATAATCCAGCACATTTGCCATCGACTGGGATTGGAACTCTAATAAGGCGGACTGCCGCACCAATAAGGTTGGCAGGACGATCTTTTCCATTGATGATGCAATGCCGGTCGGCGTATCCGTAGTGGCTAAATTCTTTGAGTAATACCCGATCAGATCCGGGATGGGTACAGGCATCCTGAGGAAAAAGTGCTCCACAAACTTTTGAAACTGGTTAAAGCTGATCACGCTAACAATGGCAAAAACGATGATGAGAAATGAAGCGGTTGGAGTGGAGAGGGTATTTTGGGAACTGCTCAGCAGGTTGACCAGAACGATGGTGAGCGGAAACAGCCCGGCCAGGCAAATGGATAAAGCCAAGATGCGGTTGGATCGGAAACGGGTATCACTGACCTGCCTTTGCCAGATCAAAATTACATATCCCACAGAGAATAATGGAAAGGTGATGGAGGCCCAATAGGAAGTGTGGATACCGAAGGGCACTTTTAAAAAGTACACGGTGATATAACTGAGCAGGGGAAAACTGGCAACAATGATAAATACCAATATCAGCCGGACTTGCCGCCGATATTGTTTCTGCACAATCATACGTACGATCAACAGGCATATACTGATAAAAAAACTTACCATTATGCCAATTCGATATATGTATAGGGATGGGTTCCTGAGATCAATCACCAGCAGGGGAATGGAGATAAGGTAAATGCCAGGAATTAAATAGTTATCCACCCAGTTCGGCAGCCTGCTTAGTGGCGTGGGGAAGAGCCAATGCAAGTGAATCAATAAAGGTATTATCACCCAGACAGCTAATCTTGTCAGATGTGCAGCATAAAATATATGCGACTGGTAAGCGCCTATCCACGCGGCAACAATGACAGCGGTAGAGAAGCTTGTGGGGACTATGATCGCCCAGGAGACGTTTTTTGGGCGGACAGAATTGTAGGTGATGATCCCGAAAAAGAGGAAGACCATGGAGATCAGCCAAGGGCTGTAAAAGCGGTCGTTGAACTCTGGCGTGTTATATCCGGTGAACCGCCATTGGACTGTCTGGGCCTCTCCATCCCGAATGATGTCGATGGGGACAACTTCTCCAGGGGATACGCCGTCCCAAAAGGTGGCGGTGAGGCTGTTTTCATAATCTGAAAAAGAGAGTGCGCCGATCTTTTGGATCTGGTCTCCGGGACGGAGGCCCAGCGGCTGGGTTTTGTCAAAGAGGATGATCACTTTGCCAGTGCTGGCATTGAACCGGAATCCGGTATAAGGAACTAATTGTATATAGCCGATAATATAGACCAGGGTAATCGCTGTTACTGTAGTAAAAAAAACACGGGCAATGATTTTTTCTCGCTGGGTTGTCATATTGGATCGGTTTTCAAAAATTTGTTCAAGAGTTAGAAAAAGCGCTGGTATTTTGGAAGTACTCCTATTGTACCCAATTCAGATGCCGCGAGGGGACGAATTTATCCACTAATTTAATTTAAATACCCCTCCCGGCAGGAAAGGGTAAAGGCTTGATGAATTGGTGTAATTTGATCAGAGCAGTTCGTCGGCTACCAGACCGATCTGCCTGGCACGGGTGACGGCGGATGTGCGGTTGTTGACCCCCAGTTTTTTACAGAGCAC
>QKGK01000064.1 GCA_003250455.1 Chloroflexota bacterium
GTTTGAGACCCTTGCTTTAGCGGTCATCCTTTTTTTGGTAATCAACACGCTGACTGCCAGGGTGCGGGTGGACGGGCCCAGTATGGAACCCACCTATTTCAATGGCAATCGGGTAGTAGTGAGCAAAATTGCCTATAAGATCGGCGAGATCCAACGCGGAGATGTGATCGTTTTTCCTGCACCGCCCAACCCCAATGAGGATTACATCAAGCGGGTGATTGGTTTGCCCGGGGATGAGATCATGGTTGCGAATGGGGAGGTATATGTCAACAGTATAAAACTGGAAGAGCCATATATCAACGCCCCGCCGATCAATAACATGCGCCAGACGACCGTGCCTGCCGGGAATGTGTTTGTGATGGGTGATAACCGCAACGTGTCTTCCGATTCACGCTCCTGGGGCCCACTGCCGATTGACGATATCATCGGTAAGGCAGTGTTCGTCTATTGGCCGCTGGAAAAGATCGGATTGGTAGAACATTACAATTTGCTCTCTTCAGGAGAATGAATTGCTTTCCATCAACAAAAAAAGGTGAGGGTTCACGCCCTCACCTTTTTATATTTAACAGGGAATAACTTTTGGGGTTATCTGCAACATTGCTCGATCTGGGCGAGTACCTCGGTATTGGAGGGGATTTGCCACTGCTGTGACCCGATATAGGCAAACTGCACAATACCGGCTTTGTCGATGATGAACAGCCCTGGGCGCTGGCCCAATGATGTCCACTTGCTTTGAACGTCAAATTGTTGGTAGACTTTCAGGTTGTCATCTACCAGGACGATGAACGGCACCGGGCGTTCAGAAAAGAACTGCCGGGCGTTCTCCATTGTGTCCGGGGCAATGACCACTATCTCTGCTCCCAGGGTGGCGAATTTTTCATAGTCCTGCTGCAACTGCAGCAAATGCCTGCGGCAGAATGGTCAAAGGAAACCTCGCAGGAAGACCAGGACGACTACCTTATCTCCCTGTAGCTGGGTGATGTTGAAGTCCTCTCCCTTAATCGAGGGGAGAGAAAATCCAGGGGCTTTTTCTCCAACGGAAACAAATCTTGATTCGACCGGCATTGCATCTCCTGATTAAATACTTGACGGAATAGTTTATCACCGGATGATCAATAATTGAGAAAGCTCAATTTATTCCTACAAATATCCAATGTTATTTGTGTTTCTTTGTACTATTATAACTGCACCATCCATTTCATTTTCTCCTCCTTGCACATTGATGGTTTTACAACATAGTTTCGTGATACCCGAACCATCATGGGTAATGTTCGCTGAGTGAAGGCAGTGAACCTTACCAGAGGAAGAATTTCCTTCGAACATTGACATTATCGTCCTTACAACGACATCATTCTTCGCAATGACGCACATCACAGCAACATCGCAGCTTCATTACTGCCACATCACAGCGCATCGGAAAATGAATTGAACATCGTGCCTAGAAGGAATTCAGAGAGACCCTACAGCATCCACTGTGGGGTCTTTTCTTTAACCCTATGGGAGGTTTCCAATAAAAAGGTTGTTTTCCCGGCTATGAATGTCCTGAGCCTAACAAGAATTTCAGGGGGATGTGCACGCGCCTGCGCCAGTCTGTTTCACTATGGGTATGGGACTTATAGATAGCAGTTAGCAAGTTTTTCCCTTCAGTGTAGCCTGCATTTTTAGCCGCCTGCCGCATCGCTTTATGAAAATAGATCAAAGAGGTATTGGAATCAGGTGATCTGCTTTCATGTCCCCCCATGTCCAGGTAAAGTTTGTGGGTCTGTGGACCGGGGAGGTTAAGCTGAAAGTAATCAAGCAAGAAATCTTCACCAAGATGCCAGGCATTGGAAAGACAGGCTGCTCCGCCGAATACCTGCGGATATTGGCACAGCGCATAGAGCGAGATAAGTCCGCCCATGCTGGAACCCATGATGGATGTGTGTTCCGCCTGTGGAAGTGTGGGGAAATGATCATCCACCCAGGGTTTTAATTCCCGGACGATGAAGGCCAGATAGGCATTCCCCATAATGGTAATAATGTCGTCTGGCCAGCGGTCAGAGAGGTAATCCCGGAGGAGTTGTTGGCTTTCCGCGGTTTGGAAGGCATCTTCCGGCATATAGTCTCCGATGCGGTTGGGGGTGTTCCAGATGCCCACCACAATCGGTGGCTGAATGGCTTTTTTCCGGATCAGCCTGGTGAGCGCGGGATCAATGCCCCAATCCACGCCGATAAAGGCATGTTCGGGGTCAAAGAGATTTTGCCCATCGTGCATGTAGATGACCGGGTAGCGGGAGCCATCGTCCGGGGAAAAACCCGGCGGCAGCCAGATGTCCACCTGACGAGGCGGAATGAATTTGGAGGGAAAGTCAAGGTAGTGGAGCAGCTGCATAAAAAAATTATACCCGCTGTTTTATCAGCGGGCATAGGGTCGAAAAATAAATTGCAGACAACTGGCTAACTGCGGAAGCGGATCGGGCCGACCCTTTCCGGGTATTTGCCGCGTTTGTCGGCATAAAAGGCGCGGATCTTTTCCATATCGGCTTGCTGGTCTCCAGAGGGGATGAACCCCGGAGCGGCGCCAACGGTTTTACTGGGGTAGTCGATGAAACCAAAATGGATGGGGATATTCGCCAGCCGGGCAATATGGTAGAACCCGGAACGCCAATATTCTGTCCGGCTGCGGGTCCCTTCGGGGGATAACCCCAGGATCACCCGGTCTGCCTGACGGATGGCGTCTGCGATTTGCTCTACCTTGTTTTCGTTTTTATTGCGCTCAATGGGAATTGCACCGAGTTTCTGGAAAAACTTCCGGAAAGGCGGGCGGGCAATTTCATTTTTGATCAGCCAATTGGGACGCAGACCGAGGGCAAAGGCTGCCAAAACGGCGTGGATCGCGTCTGAATTGGAGGTGTGCGGGTAGAAAATGATCAGCATTTTGGGGTCGTCGGGGAGGGTGAAGTCAATCTTCCAACCCGAAACGCGGGAGATTGTTTTCCCGAAGCCTTCCCAGAATAGGCTGGGTTCCGTAAATTGAATGGGAGATTGGACAGCTGCTTGTTTCATTTGCTTTTCCTTCAGGGTTAAATCTGTCCAGTTATAACCCATTTTGGAACTGGAAGTTATGCAAAATTGTTTGATTCCTGTTGGTTTTGAGTAAAATTCCCGGGAAGTGGGAAAATTGGATAACAAAAACATGAGGCACCTCGAATTTATTTTTGTTGAGAAATATCATAATGAGAAAAAACCCTGCATTTTCTGTTTGCAGGGTTTTTTTCTTCTCGATTATTAGATTCGGGATGCGTTATGTTATCTCAGGGGTAGTTATTTTTTCTGCTGCATGCAGATTCTGCGCAGCAATGAAGCTGAGACCGTTTTTGGTCAGGGCTTCTGCAGTGCGGTTGGTGGCGTCGAATTTGTCCAGGTAGTTCAGCGCTAAGTGCTCCCAGTCTCCCGATCCGATGACTTCCTGCTTCTCGCGGAAATAGTCCAGAATGTCGGAGGGGTGTTCCCGCTGGCTGTCTATTTCGGGGGCGCCGCCTTCGTGTTTGGCGGAGATGTTCGCCACATGGTCGGCCAGTTCCACCAGCTCATCCACGCGGTCGTAAGGCTGTAACACGATGCTTTTGTAGGTCTCGGTGATGTGGTGTTCAAAGCGGACGACATCCTCAAAACCAAGGTCCTTGCGGAACTGGGCAGTGATCTCCATGGTCTCGTTGTTCACCGAGTTGGACCAGTTGAACCCGATCAGTGGGGAGGTGCCGTCCTCACGGGCGAACAGCTTGGCCCCGATCAGCGTCCAGAAGGCGGCGTAAGGGTTGTCGTTGCCCATAAAGACCGAGATCTTGAATTCGTTGTTCACGCCCAACCGGTGGAGCAGGTAGCCCAAAAATACCGTCCCCGGGTTGATATTGAGCACCTGGCGCACGCCATAGTTGGTGTAGTAATAGAGGAATTCATCCACCCACTTAAGCGCATGGCGGTTGGGCTGGCCGACGCCGCCAAAATAGCCGGTAATGGTTGCCGGGCCGCCGAGGTGGATGTTGGAACCGTCGGTTCCTTTGGTATCCAGCGTTTCCACCCAACTGCATCCCATGATCTTCATCGCAGCGATCACGGCGGGCAGGTCGCCGTCGTTTTCCTGCTCTTTCATCTTGCGCACCCGGATGAAGCGCCCCGGCATCAGCTGCTGCTGCTCGATCGCGTTTTTGGCAGCCAAGACGACCCAGGGGAAATACTGCAAGGCGCTGAGCTCCAGGGTAACGGCGAAATCATCCTTGAAGGTCATGGTTTGAGCTTTATCGCCCAGGATTTTGGTGCGGTAGTCGGCTACACTGATGAAACGCTGTGCATCGCGCTGCTCCGTGAGCCAATCCAGGTCTTTGAGGAATTCAGGTTTGCTTTGTTCGACCTTTTTGAGTAAATTGTCCAGCTTGCCAGCTTCTTCAGCTTTGGCGTTGATCTCCTCGGGGGTGCCGTATTTGGCCACCACGTCCAAAAAATCGTTGACCACCTGCATATCCGGGTCCAGGAGGATGCCATTGATAGCATTCATCTGCGATATACCGATTTCCAGACGTTCCCTTAATTCGTTTGACATTTCATCTCCTTGGTTTGACTGAACGAAGTTCAGTTTAATAGAATCGAGTGGCATACCACTCAATTCTATTTTGTGCCTTAATCCAGTAGTGTAAGCAGTTCTTCGTAATCTTCATCTTTCATCCCAAAGTAGTTCTCGGTGGCAGGGAAAGTGCCATCGGTCACTTCGGTGTTGTATTGCTTCAGCCCGTTGAGGATCACCTCTCCGGCGTTGCCGAACACCTTGGCCATTTTAGGCGTGAACTTGGGATATAAGCCGAACATATCGTGGTAGATGAGTAGCTGCCCGTGGGCATGCGGGCCGGAACCGAGGCTCATGATCAGGCAGTTCTCAGCCCGTTCGGTGATGACCTGGCATACCCGGTCGGGGACAAGCTCCAGCAGGATCGCAAACGCGCCAGCTTTTTCCAGCGCTTTGGCATCGTCGATTATCTTTTTGGCCTGCAGTGCGCCCTTGCCTTGCAACCGGAAGCCGCCCAGCGAGCTGACGCTTTGCGGAGTAAGGCCCAGGTGCCCGATGGCAGGTATCCCGGCCCGGACAATCCCTTCGATCCGCTCGGCCATTTCCTCACCGCCTTCCAGCTTGACTGCATCCGTGGACGCCTCGGCCATAAAGCGTCCGGCGTTGCGCACGGCATCTTCTGTGCTGGCCTGGTAAGACATATAGGGCATATCCCCTATCAGGAAGGCTGTCGGCGCTCCTCTGCGCACAGCCTGCGTGTGCCGGATCATGTCATCCATTGTTACCGGCAGGGTGCTGTCGTAGCCCAGCATGGTCATCCCCAGACTGTCCCCCACCAGGATCATATCGATCCCGGCCTGTTCTTGCAGGTAGGCAGTGGGGTAGTCGTAGCAGGTCAGCCAGGTGATCGGTTTTCCTTCACGGGCTTTCCTGAAAAGGGTGGGCAGGACTACTTTTTTACGCTCTGTCATTAAGTGGTTCCTCCTGGGAAATAATTGTTGATTGAGCGACATTTATTTCATCTGTACCCATCGAGATGCTGATGAATGAAAATTGATTGGTTGCCAATTTTTTGTTCATCCTTTCAGACTCGGTGGTTGTCAATGACCGCAGGTGTCTGCGGCGCAAATGGATCGGCAAAGCATGTTCACAATTGGGGTTCCAGCAAAAAAATCTTCCGGAAACCTTAAAGATTTCAAACTTTTAAGCTCATCTAGATTATAACCCAAAGGTTCGATGCTATAATGATAGAACACCTGTATTATGACTGAATAAAGGTCAAATAGAACCTCCATTTTATTAATTTTTGAGGCGCGCATGTCTGATTTTGTCCACCTGCATGTTCATACACAATATTCACTCCTGGATGGGTTTAGCCAGATCCCCAAACTGGTTTCGCGCGCCAAAGAAATGAACATGCCCGCCCTGGGGATCACCGACCACGGCACCATGTTTGGGGTGATCGATTTCTTCAAAGAGACCACCGCCCAGGGGATCAAGCCGATCATCGGGGTAGAAGCGTATCTTTCCTATGGCAGGATGACCGAAAGACACCCCAACGACCGCCGCTCAACCCATTTGCTGCTGCTTGCCGAGAATATGACCGGCTATAAAAACCTGATGAAGATCGCTTCGGCGTCCCAACTGGAGGGGTTTTATTACTACCCCCGGGTTGACCACGAATTTTTGGCTGCCCATGCGGAAGGCATCATTTGCACCTCCGGATGTATGTCTGCGGAAGTGCCGCGAGCCTTGCTCCAGGAAAACCCTGCCGAAGCCCGCCGCAAGCTGGACTGGTATTACGAGGTATTCGGCCCGGACAACTTCTTCATCGAATTGCAAAGCCATGACATTCCTGAGATCCCCAAGCTCAACCGGGAGCTGATCGAATTGGGCAAGCGCTACCAGGGGCGTTTTGTGGCGACCAACGATGTGCACTATGTCGACGAGGGGGACGCTCGCTGGCAGGATATCATGCTGTGCGTGCAAACCGGCAGTTTGGTCAGCGACCCGAACCGCATGCGCATGTCGGATCCCTCCTTTTACCTCAAAAGCGGTCAGGAGATGGCCGAACTGTTCCGGGACGTGCCGGAGGCGTTGAGCAACTCACTGCTGATTGCCGAACGCGCCAATGTGGACCTCTCAACCGAGGGATATATTCTGCCTGAATTTGAGGTCCCGGAGGGATACTCGGATAAATCCTACCTGCGGAAATTATGCGATGACGGCCTGCGGATGCGCTATGGCGACCATGCCGACGATAAAGAGATTGTAGACCGGCTGGAATATGAACTGGGCATCATCGACCAGATGGGCTTCAATGCCTACTTCCTGATCGTGTGGGACCTGTGCCGGTATTCCAGGGATGAAGGCATCTGGTACAACGCCCGCGGCTCTGCCGCCGGTTCTATTGTGGCCTACTCCCTGGAGATCAGCCTGATCGACCCGTTGGAGCATAACCTGATCTTCGAACGCTTCCTCAACCCGGGGCGTGTGTCGATGCCTGATATTGACCTGGACTTCCAGGATGACAAGCGCTACCGGCTGATGGAATACTGCGCGCATAAATACGGCGAGGATAAAGTCGCTTCGATCATTACGTTTGGAAAACTGAAAGCCCGGGCAGCGGTGCGGGACGTGGGACGCGTGCTGGATATCCCGCTGTCTGAAGTGGACCGCATTTCCAAGATGATCCCCTCCATGCCGCTGAACTTGACCATCTCGGACGCGTTGGAAACTGTCCCTGAATTGAAGCGTGATTATGACTCAATCGATTGGGTCAGGGAACTGCTGGACACGGCCAAAGAGGTTGAAGGGTCGGTGAGGAATGCCGGTACCCACGCAGCTGGCGTGGTGATCACCGACAAACCGGTGGTGGAATATATCCCGCTGCACCGGCCTACCAGCAGCAGTGAAGATACGCCGATCAATGCGGTGACCCAGTTTGAAATGTCCACGATTGACAGCCTGGGTTTGCTCAAAGTGGACTTTTTGGGCCTGTCGTCCCTGACGATCATGCAGCGCTGCTGCGAAATGATCAAGGAGCGGCATGGGATTGACCTGAACCTGCACAATATTCCGCTGGATGATCCCGAAGTGTACCAGATGCTGGGGGAGGGTAATACCGCTGGCGTGTTCCAGTTGGAAGGCTCGGGGATGACTCGCTGGGTCAAAGAGATGAAGCCGCAGAACCTTTCGAACGTGATCGCCATGGTAGCGCTTTACCGCCCGGGGCCGATGGAATTTATCCCCTCTTATATCAAACGCATGCACGGTGAGGAAGAGATCACCTACAGGCATGAGAAATTGGAGAGCATCCTTAAAGAGACCTACGGGATCACCGTGTACCAGGAGCAGATCATGTTCACCGCCATGCAGTTGGGCGGGTATTCGGCTTCTGAGGCGGACTTTTTGCGTAAGACGGTTGCCAAAAAGAAAGAAGCAGAACTGCTGAAAAACCGGGAGAAGTTTGTCGCAGGGGCGATGGAGAACGATGTCCCCAAAGAGGCCGCCGAGCAAATCTTTGAGGATTGGGAAGCTTTTGCCCGCTATGGGTTCCCCAAAGGTCACGCCGCAGACTACGCGGTGCTTTCTGTAGAAACGGCTTACCTGAAACACCACTACCCTGTGGAATATATGACCGCCCTGGTGTCTGTCTACCAGAGCGATTCGGATAAAGTAGCCTATTATATGGCAGACTGCAAGGTGCAGGGGATTGACGTGCTCCCGCCGGATATTAATGGCAGTTTTTGGGACTTTTCCATTGAAGATGAGGATGACGGCAGTTCCAGCATCCGGTTTGGGTTAGGCGCGATCAAAAATGTCGGGCACGGCCCGGTGGATATGATCCTGGAGGGGCGGCGGGACGGCCCATTTGAAGACCTCACCGACCTGGCAAACCGGGTGGATTTGCGTAAGGTTGGGAAGCGTGCCCTGGAATCCCTTATCAAGGTTGGTGCCCTGGATAGATTTGGCCCACGAATGGCCCTGCTGGACGTGATGGAGCGCGCCATCTCGGTGAGCGCATCCAAGTTCCAGGCGGAAGAGATTGGGCAGCTGTCCTTCTTCGGGAATGACAGCGGGTTGGTGCAGAAGATCCAGCTCCCCAAAGTGGACCCAACCTACAACCGCCGTGAGCAGCTCAATTGGGAGCGGGAACTGGTGGGGCTATATGTCTCAGACCACCCGCTGAATGAAATTGCCGAAGCCCTGGAAGGGATCGTGACCAATTTTGCCAGCCAATTGCCGCAGCTTGAAGATGGTACCTTCGTGCGTGTGTTTGGCGAGGTCGAGCGCATTTCCAAAACAATGACCAAAAAAGGCGATGAAATGGCCTTTGTGCGCCTGGAAGATACCAGCGGTTCAAATAAGCTGGTGATCTTCCCGCAGACCTGGAAGCGGGTAGCGTCGAAGCTGGATTATGGCCGTGTGGTGATTGCGGAAGGCAAAGTGGACAATTCCAAAGGCGCGCCCAGCATCCTTGTGGATGAAATCAAAGACCAGATTCACGGGGACGAAAAGCATATTGACGCCGTGAGGCAGGCTGTGCAGCAGAGTTCAGATCGGCCCGCGAGGAATCTATCGGAACCTGCCCCCCAGACTGAGATACCAAAAACCGCCGCAGACAAACAGGAAGCCGTAAAGCCAGTTACTCTCCCTGAAACATCTGCGGAAACCCCGCAGAATGTTGCACAGAAAACAGCCCAAAAACCGGTTCAAAAACCTGCTCTGCGTGGGGAACTCCCCAATGATTATGTCCCGCCTGAACCAGATATCCCGCCCTCCTACAATATCTGGTATGGAGATGAGCAGACCGCGCCCGTGGAAGAAAAACCTCAGCCTGCTGTGGAAAAACCCCGGCAAAACCTTTCTGACCGGCTGCTGGCGGAAGCGGATAAAGAATATCAGACCAAAGAAAGCAGCACGCCGGAAGAGCCGGTTCAAGCAGACAAGGTGGAGGTTCCGGCAGCGGCATCTCCACCAGAGGAGTCGGCACAATCCGAAGTGCAACCACCTGCCCCTGTTCAGGAGGAAGTGTCACCTGTGGAAGTGAATACAAAAGAACCGGCCCCGATCCTTCCCCCGGTCTCTCCACCGGAAGCAACTGCAGAACCGCGTAAAAAGGAGGTCAACCCGCAAATGGTGACGGTGGTGCTGCGCTCGCTTGGCGATAAGGAACGCGATATCTTGCGCCTGCGGCGGGTGTATGGCCTGCTGATCAGCGAGCCGGGGCCGGACCGGTTTGCCTTTTATGTGATCGAGCACAACCGGGGCTTCCGCCTGGAGTTCCCCAGCGACAGCACCGCCCTGACCAAACAGCTGGAACGTAAGCTGGAAGACCTGGTCGGCCCGGAAAATGTGATTGTGGAACCGATCACCATCCAATAGGGTATTTTGAGATCGTTTCCAAAATGGCGGCCTTCGGGTCGTCATTTTTGTTTATGTAAATGAATTGGGTTCCTTCACCGGTTTTTTTCCTATAAGGTGAAAATTTATAAAATTAGTCTTATAACTTGATATAATCTAAACAGCCTAAATTTCAAACACTTTCCGTTCAATGCTAATTTACAACCCAGACTATTCAGATGGGAGGGACTGATGTACCAGACCAATATGTATGAAGGCATGATCGCCGAAACGGTTACCTTTCCCGGAGATGGGAACCAATTGATTAACGCGTATTTTGCCCGTCCATTGGGGCCAGGACCATTTCCCGGCATAGTGCTTATCCATCACATGCCCGGTTGGGATGAATGGTACCGGGAAGCCACGCGCAGGTTCGCCTATCATGGATATGCCGCAATTTCACCGAACCTTTATTTCCGTGCCGGACATGGAGCACCGGAGGATGTGGCTGCCAAAGTGCGGGGAAATGGGGGTATCCCCGATGACCAGGCAGTCGGAGATATTGCCGGGGCAGTGCGCTATCTGCGTTCGCTTCCGCTCCTCAATGGTAAGGCAGGTGTGTTTGGTACCTGTTCCGGCGGCAGGCTTGCGTACCTGTCCGCCTGCCGGATTGAAGGGGTTGATGCGGCAGTAGACTGCTGGGGAGGCGGGGTAGTGATGGCTGACTCTGACCTCAATGACAAATTCCCCGTGGCGCCCATCGATTACACCAAAGATCTCTCGTGCCCGCTTTTGGGGCTTTTTGGTGAAG
>QKGK01000411.1 GCA_003250455.1 Chloroflexota bacterium
GGCATCCGGCGGCACACGCGCTTCAAACTGGAGCATACCGCGGGCGACCAGCAGCTCGCGCAGTTGGCGGGCAGAGAAGGGGACATTGTGCCGTCCGTCGCGCGTCAGGTAACGGCCTTGCAGGCTGTAGACATTCGGCAGCCCCTCCGGGATGGTGACGACCAGCATCTGCTTGCCGGTGACATGCTGGACGGAAGGTACCGGCAGCACCAGCACCGGTTCCACCAGCAGGGCCGCCTGGAACACCTGGTCGATGATCTGCTCGGCATCCCGCACCCCTTGCAGATTCCCCGTGCGGGGGGCTACCCCCAGGATCACCTTGCCGCCGCGGCTGTTGGCCATCGCCGCCAGCGTCTCGGCCAGGTCGGTGAGGTGCACGCTTTCCGGGAACCAGTGCAGGTCTGGCCCCATCCCCTGGGCCAGCATGGCAAGGATATTTTCGTGGGAGGAATGCGCTTCTCTCATGCTCGTATTATGGCATGGAATGGGCGGCCGGGCAAAGGAAATGAAAGACCTGTAAATTTATTTTTGTTACTCAATCATTTAGTACCTTTGACCTCCTGACATTTCCGCAACCCTACAAAAACGAAAGGTAGTCTGACAGGTTTCAACACTATAATAGGTGTAGGATAAAGTGAGTAAAAATTAAACATCCGACAAGGGATTTTCCCGAATGAAATATTTTAATTGCGCAGGGATGAAACATTGCCATGAATATTCATGTGCCTAATACCGGGTCTCTGAGGAGCACCACCGAGATGGAAATATTGGAAAGACCGCTGGAATGGCTGCGGGCCTTTCAGGATTCCTGGCTGTCGGGTCTGGATAAGCACGACCCGCTGGATTGGTCCCGGTATATCTATCCCCAGAACACGATGGCTCCCCATTCCCAGGGGATAACATTGGCGAAAAGCCGGGTCCTGCTGGTTACTACTTCCGGGGCGTATTACCCCGGTGCACACAAGCCATTTGAAAGCAAACAGCCCCTGGGCGATTATACGATCCGGGTGATTCCCTCAGCTGTCCCGCTGGAGAAGCTTTCTTTTGGCAACCCCCACTTTGACCACCAGTTTGTCCAGGAAGACCCACAAGTACTGCTTCCCCTTCGCCATCTGCAGGAGATGGTCAGTTCCCACCTGATCGGGAGCCTTGCCCCGGTGTTTGTCAGCTTTAACGGCTATCAGCCGCACGCCATCCGGGTGGTGAAGGAGCTGATCCCCAGTATCCTGGATGTGGCGCAGGAATACCAGGCCAATGCAGCGCTGATCGTCCCTGCGGGGCATCTGTGCATCCAATCGGCTGGCCTGGTGGCCCGCGCCCTGGAGGTCAACCAGATCGCCACTACGCTGACCGCCTGGGATGCAGATATGGCCATGCTGACCGCTCCCCCGCGCCTGACGGCTTCTCAGCTCCCGGCCGGCAGCCCCATGGGGATGCCCGGAGACCGCGCCCAGCAGCTGCGGGTGCTGAGTACCACGCTGAAGCTGCTGGAGATCAACGCTCCGACCGGCACGATCTACCTGAACGAAAGCGCACCGCTGTAATTCAATAAATTGATATCAAAAGAAGAACCTCCTGATTTCAGGAGGTTTCTTGTTTTAGCCCTCCAGGGAAATGAAGGCCGCAGCTCTGAAAGGTCACCAATAAAAATGAATGGATTCCCGCTAAAAGCGTGCGGGAATGACGCGGATATATGTCATTGCGATGCCGCGAAGCGGCAGAAGCAATCTTAGAGACTGCTTCGCTACAATTGCGTAGCAATTGTCGATTGCATAGCAATCGTCACGCTCGCAGTGACACGAGACTGGTAACATCATACTAATGACGCGTGAGAAGGGGAGTATTGTCTTTCCCGCGCGGGCGGGAACCCAAATGACAAGGCCACCGGATATACCGGTGGCCTTGACTGCTTTTCAAAGAGGATGACCTAGAAACCGTCCACGTTGCTATCTTTTATTGAAGGAATCAATCCCCGTAGCCCAGGAAAGGCTGGGTGGCTACCAAATCATCCCCGACTTGCTGGAACCACATCGAGGTATCGACCACATTGACCCAGGTGCTGCCGTAGGCCAGGTTGACCTGCTCGCCGGTGGAGCAGTCGGTCAGCAGGAAGGGGCGGTAGCGGTTGGAGGGATCGGGATAGTCGCCAAAGATGGTGCTCCAGCAGACCTTGTTCATGACCCCATCGCGGATCAGCCAGGCATAGCCGCCGGTATTGGTCAGCGAGAAGTCGATGATCGTCCCGGTCTTGTTGAGCACTTCGTGCGGGGTGGACAGCAGGATGATGTTCTGGCGCACAATCGCCTCGCCGGTCAGGCGGTCGGTGCTGAGGGTGAAGTCTTCCGGAGATGTGGGGTCATTTTGGTAGCGCACATATCCGCCCTCAGCGGCGTCATACTCCCAGCGGGTCTGGTTGAGATAGTTGTACTTCATCAGGAAGCTCTCAACCGTCGTGCCGCCGTCCGCGGCGGGGCCGAACAGCCACACGCTCAGGTCAGTATTGCCCGATGCGGTCTGGCAGGATTCGGCAACCTGCTCCAGCCGGTCGATGTTGAGGCCGCCTGCCCCGGTGTTGCTGGGGGTATCGGTGTTTTGCGTGGAACTGCACTGGTAGGGGGAGATCTCCGCATACACTTCAGGGGAAGCGCCACCAAATATCAGACCGGCGTTGAACAGCTTTGCCAGCTCGGCGTAGAAGATACGACCGGAGCGCACCGCACTGATCTCGTAGGTAGAGAAGTCCGTGTCGCTTTCTGATGCTGTGCTTTGCGGGTAGCCGCAGTAGAACAGGGCCTGCAAGCGGGTCTGTCCCTCGTTGAGCAAGGTCTCAAAGACCACCGGGGCGCTGTTCAGCCCGGTCGATGGCCGGCTGGCCCAGGCAGGGAACTGCGAGATGGAGACGAACAGCGGGCGGTTGTCCAGCAGGCTTTCGTCCACGGGCAGGCCGGTGAGCGGGCAAGCTGCAGTGATGACACCGGCGTTCTGGTTTTCGTCAGCGTTCTGCGAGGGGGTCTCGGAACTGCCCCCGTCGCTGTTGCTGGTGTCCTGCGAGGATGAGCCACCAGCGGAACTGGGAAGCGCTTCCCCGGCAAGCGCCGGATTTTGAGCAGCTTCGGCCGGGCTTTCCACTTTGTTTGGCGTGGTGTTCTCACTGGTCCCCGGGTTTGTTTGCGGGGCATTGGCGCCGGTTCCGACGGGGCCGCAGCCGGTTACGAGTAATAGGGTTGCGATGAAAGTGAAAATGAGAAGGATTCTGAAATTATTATTCATTATTAGTTTTCTCCCAAAACTTATTTTATCCCCAAATTAGAGGTTCGAATGGACATCTATAATAGAAGACGATGTTCTATCGCCGTAGTTTACCTAATATGTCGGGTAAAGAACATCCCCCAAAGGTATTGATTAACCCTTATTTGGTCAAAAAACGGGAAAAAGCGATACAATCTGGGCATGGAAACAGCGCAGATCCGCATGGTGGAGACATTGGCAGCTAACGCCTGGCCCCCTGAGATCACGCAGACCCTGGGGGGCTGGCGGATGCGCTATACCGGCGGCAGCAGCCGGCGGGTGAACTCGGTGTGGGCCAATCTGCCACCGGATGACCTGCCCCTGGAGACCTGCCTGGACCTGGTGGAGGATTTTTACCGCCGCCGGGGTGCGTCGTCCTGCTACCAGCTTTGCCCGGCGACCCTGCCGGAGGGGTTGCGGGAGGCGCTGCTTTTGCGTGGGTATGTGGAGTGGGCGCATACCTCGGTGAAAGTACAATCCATCTCCGCTTTGCTGGCGGCCACGCCTCCGCTTACGATGGATGTAGAGACTGCCGAAACCCTCACTGTGGAATGGTTCGAGACCTATACCGGCGCTTCCGGTTACAGCCCGGAAAGCCTGCCTGTCCGGCGGGGCATCCTGCAGCGCATCGGACCTGCCGCGCAGTATGTACTCGTCCGGCAGGACGGGGTGACCGCCGTTACCGGCCTGGGGGTAGCCGAGCGCGGCTGGATGGGCGTGTTCTGCGTGGTGACCGTCCCGGAGCGGAGGCGGCAGGGGCTGGCCAGCGCGGTGATGCGCGCTTTGGCCCAATGGGGACAAGCCCAGGGGGTGCAGCAAGTCTACCTGCAGGTGATGGAAGATAATCCCCCCGCGCTGCGTCTATATGACAGGCTGGGCTTCCAGTTTCTGTACCAGTATTTTTATTCGACCAAACCAGATAAGGACGCTGGATGAAAAAGCTGACCGAGATCGCCCGATTTACCCCGCACCTGGATGCAATGGTCGAGTTTTACCAGGCCCTATTGGGCACCGCGCCAGCCGTGCGCGCAGAAGGGATTGCCATCTTTATGCTTGGTGAGACCAAGTTGTTCCTGCACCGCAGCTATACGCCCAAAGAGGGCGAGCTGCCCCCGGAGAACCATCTGGCTTTCACCGTGGCAGATGTAGACGCCGCCTGCGAAGAACTGGCATCTGCCGGGGTGAAGGTAGAAGTGCCCCCCAAAGACTATTACTGGGGCTATTCGGCTTATCTGCGCGACCCGGACGGCAAGCTGATCGAGCTGATCGCCGGGGAAGCGGATTCATAACCGTTCACTGAGATTGCTTCACTCGCTGCGCTTGTTCGCAATGGGATAGGGAAGCAAGCTGTTATAATATTTGTCCATTTCGTTTTGGCTTAACAAGGCCTTTCGATCTTATCGTCACGCCTGCCGGAGCCAGACTCTGAAATCAAAATTGGGGAGCGGCCCCCGTATTTGGCCGCAAGCAATTTGGAGGTACCACAAATGCCCGAAGCATTCGAAGCAAAAGACACACTCGAAACCCCTTACGGGAGCTATCACTATTATCGATTGGATTCACTTGAAAAAGCCGGGGTCACGACCCTGGCGAAATTACCCGTTTCCATCCGGGTGCTGCTCGAAGCAGTTTTGCGCCAGCGGAACGGGGTCGAGATCACCCAGCAGGATGTGATCAACCTGGCACAGTGGAAGCCAGTGGTGGAAGAACGCGGTGCGATGCCTTTTAAACCCGGCCGCGTGGTGATGCAGGACTTCACCGGTGTACCCGCTGTGGTAGATTTGGCGGCGATGCGCTCGGCGATGGCCCGCCTGGGCGGCGACCCGAAAGAGATCAACCCGGTCATCCCAGTGGACCTGGTGATCGATCACTCCGTACAGGTGGATTTCTTCTCCTCGATGGATGCGCTCCAGCGCAACGCCGAGATCGAGTTCGTGCGCAACCGGGAACGCTACGAGTTCTTGCACTGGGGGCAGCGCAGCTTTGCCAACTTCCGCGTAGTCCCCCCGGCTACCGGGATCGTGCACCAGGTCAACCTGGAATACCTGGGGCAGGTGGTACTGACCAAAGAAGAGAACGGCGAAAAGGTCGCCTACCCGGATACATTGGTGGGCACCGACTCGCATACCACGATGATCAACGGCCTCGGCGTGGTTGGCTGGGGCGTAGGCGGCATCGAAGCCGAAGCCGCTATTTTGGGCCAGAGCATCGACATGCTCACCCCGGACGTGGTCGGCTTCAAGCTGACCGGTAAACTGCAAGAGGGTGTGACCCCTACCGACCTGACCCTGACGATCACCCAGATGCTGCGCCAGCATGGCGTGGTGGGCAAATTTGTGGAATTTTACGGCGCAGGGCTGGATATGCTCACCCTGGCTGACCGGGCAATGATCGCCAATATGTCCCCGGAAAACGGGGCCACGATCACCTTCTTCCCCGTGGACGCAGAAACGCTTCGCTACCTGCGCCTGACCGGCCGCTCGGAAGAACAGGTGGCATTGGTGGAAGCCTACAACAAGGCGCAAGGTCTGTTCCGCACAGCAGACACCCCTGCCCCCGAATTTACCAGCTTGCTGGAACTGGATATCAGCACCGTAGGGCCGAGCCTTTCCGGGCCGAAACGCCCGCAGGACCGCATTGCCCTGCAGGAGATGAAAGAAGCCTTCCATCTCTCGCTATCCAGTCCCAAGAGCGAACGCGGGTTTGAACTGGCAGAAGACCAGCTGGACAAGAAAGCTGTCTTTGGCACCAACGGTCACAGTGTGGAGATGGGGCACGGCGCATTGGTGATCGCCGCGATCACTTCGTGCACCAATACCTCCGACCCGGCAGTGATGATCGGCGCAGGGCTGGTTGCTAAAAAGGCGGTCGAGCTTGGCTTGCAGGTCAAGCCGTATGTCAAGACCAGCCTGGCCCCCGGTTCCCGCGTGGTGACCGACTATTTGACCAAAGCCGATCTGATTGAGCCGCTGGCCGAACTGGGCTTCAACCTGGTCGGGTATGGCTGTACCACCTGCATCGGCAACTCCGGCCCGCTGCCCGGTGAGGTGGTCAGGGCGATCACCAGTGAAGACCTGGTGGCTGCCTCGGTGCTGTCGGGCAACCGCAACTTTGAAGGGCGCATCCATCCCTATGCGCTGGCGAACTACCTGGCTTCCCCGCCGCTGGTGGTGGCTTATGCTTTGGCCGGTACGGTCGATATCGACCTGACCAGCGAGCCGCTGGGCACCGGCAAGGATGGCGAGCCGGTCTTCCTCAAGGATATCTGGCCGAGCCAGGCAGAGATTGAGGAATCCATCCGGGCAAACGTGACCCCGGAAATGTTCATCGAGCGCTACCGGAATGTGTTCACCGGCAACCAGACCTGGAACGAGATCCCCAGCAGCGAGAGCGAGATCTACCCCTGGCAGGAGGATTCCACCTACATCCAGGAGCCGCCGTTCTTTACCGAACTGACCCGGGAACTGCCGGATATTGCCAATATTGAGGGCGCGCGGGTGATGGCTTTGTTGGGCGATTCGATCACTACCGATCATATTTCTCCTGCCGGGGCGATCCCGGTAGAAAGCCCAGCCGGACGATATTTGCAGTCGAAAGGCGTAGCCCCGAAAGATTTCAACTCCTACGGCTCGCGCCGCGGCAACGACCGGGTGATGACCCGCGGCACGTTTGCCAACATCCGCCTGAAGAACCAGCTGGTCCCCGGTGTGGAAGGCGGCTATACCCGCTATCTGCCTACTGGGGAGAAGAGCTTCATCTTCGATGCCGCCATGCAGTACAAGGAAGCCGATACCCCGCTGGTAGTGCTGGCCGGGAAGGAATACGGCACCGGCTCCAGCCGTGACTGGGCTGCCAAAGGCACTTTGCTGCTGGGCGTCAAGGCCGTGATTGCTGAATCCTACGAGCGCATCCACCGCTCCAATCTGGTGGGGATGGGTGTGCTGCCCTTGCAGTTCAAACCGGGAGAGAACGCCAGCACCCTGGGACTGGACGGCAGCGAGACCTTCAGTATCACCGGGTTGGGCAATTCCATGCCTGCCGGCGCCGAGGTCCAGGTAACGGCTGTCAAAGAGAATGGCGAGCCGGTGAAGTTCACTGCTGTCACCCGGCTGGATACTTCCATGGATGTAAATATCTACCGCCATGGCGGCATTTTGCATAAAGTGCTGCGCGAGCGCCTGCAGCAGTAAATTGCTTAGCTATTAATGAGAAAAGCCGGGACGGTTTACCGCCCCGGCTTTTATTTTCCTGTACAGGGGGGGAGAATCGTAAAGAGATGGATTCCCGCCTAAAGCGTGTGGGAATGACACGCGAAAAGAAATGTGCCTGTCGTTCCCGCGCAGGCGGGAACCCAGAAGAGAATGAAAGAAGGACAGGGAAAGTCGCCTTGAAAGGTTATTCCTGCAAATCAATCTGCCGCGCTGCACTCAATGGCGACGGTTCTTTCTGTAATCGCCCAATGGATCACGAAAATGGAGAGCCCGGAGAGGAGCGCCATACCGCTGGCGAGGGGGATGAGCGTCCCGTTGTAGAACTGGCCAATGACCGTGCCGAGCAGGGTGGAGATGAGGGTGGAGAGCGACCCAATGATGGCCGAACCAATCCCGGCGAGATGACCAAGCGGCTGCATGGCCAGCGCGTTGCTGTTCCCAAACAGGATCCCGACACAGAAGAAGACCATCATCAACAGCGTCATGAACAGCCACAGGGGCGGCTGGCCAGTATACAGGAACGTGATGGCCAAGAATACGATCGCCAGCGCAAATTCCAGGTGGGCAGCCCAGGTAACCAGCTGGGTCATACCAAAGCGCATCACCAGGCGGGCATTGGCAAGAGAGGCTGCGCCAATTGAAATAGACATGATCGCAAAGAACAGCGGGAAGAGGTCACCCAGGGCGTACTGCTCCTGAAAGATCTGCTGGGATGAATTCAGGTAGCCGAGGAAAAAGCCCTGTACCAGACCGACTGCCAGGGTGAATCCCAGGGCGATGCGGGTGTTGAGAATTTCCACCGTTGAACGGTAGATATGCCTGAGTGAAAACGGCTTGCGGTTCTCCGGGGTGAGGGTTTCCGGGATGCGTATGGCAAACCAGATCAGGGAGATGAGGGCAAATACGATGAAGAATCCGAAGATGGCGCGCCACCCGGCGAATGCGAGGATCCCCTGCCCGACCGAGGGGGCAATGATGGGGACAAGGATGAAGATGGTGGAGGCAAATGACATCACCCGGGCCATTTTGCGGCCTTCAAACTGGTCGCGCACCAGCGCCATCACCACCGCCCGCGGCGATGAGAGCCCGATGCCCTGCAGCGTCCGTCCGGCCAGCATAATGGGGAAACTGGAGGCAAATACAGAAAGCAAAGAGCCGGCAATGAAGAGGGCATACCCGATATAGATGGTCGGCTTGCGTCCGGCATTGTCGGAAAGCGGCCCAAAGAACAGCCCGCCGATTGCGTTGCCCAGCAGGATCACCGAAATGATCAGCTGGCGGTCGTTGGGGTTGTTCACCTGTAATGTGTCGGCAATCTCGGGCAGGGCTGGCAGCATGGCATCGATGCACAGGGCTGTCAGGGACATCATCATGGAGATGATGATGATAAATTCAGCGATGGGGGGAGCGGCGGTCCGTTTTTCAGTGCTCATAAGGGTCCTTGTTTTGAAATTAGATAATTATATAATTCACAATCTGTTTATTGTAATCCCCAGTTGACAGAAAATCAAACCATTAGGTATAAAAATAGAACTACCCCTGAAAAGGGGTAGTTCTTTTGGAGAGGGAGGATCGTTTTGTAATGTAAGAGTATTATTCCATCAGAGGCTCGAGCAGGGCAAGCAGGTTGCCGGTGGGGTCGCGGAAGGTGGCCATAGTGCCCACGGTGGCGATCTCGTAGCTTTCCATGACTACTTCGCCGCCGTTGGCCCGGACCTTTTCCAGGCTTTCCTTCAGGTTGGGGGTGTTGATGTACAGCAGCACATTATCAACGGGGTTATCTTCGCTGATCTCATTGAATCCGCCGCCGGTGCCGCCTTCAGCTTCAAAAACAGTGTAATGCATTTCGGGATATGCGGTGATATTCCATTCAAAAACGTCTTTGTAGAATTGGGCGGATTCTTGTGCGTTTTTTGTAGGGAGCTCAATGTGTGTGATCGCGTGTTTATGGGTCATTTCATTTACTCCTTAAGGGGATAGGTTATATCTAATTATAGAAAGCATGTTCTAATATGTCAATATGGAATTTCTTATTTGATCCCCGCATACTCGCTTTTGGCGTATGCGTTTTTCACCGTATAATAGGCGCAGGCAACCAAACTTTTGTAAAGGAACTCCCATGAAAAAGCCCCGCGTATTTGTCACCCGTAAGCTGCCCCCGTCTGCTGGACGCTGTGGATGCAGAGGTATGGCCGGAAGCCCTGCCGCCCTCAAAAGATGTACTGCTGGAGAAAGTGGCCGGGGTGGACGGTCTGCTGTGTCTGCTGACCGACCCGGTGGACGGCGAAGTGATGGACGCTGCCGGGCCTCAGCTGAAGGTCATCTCCAACTGTGCGGTGGGTGTGGACAATATCGACC
>QKGK01000365.1 GCA_003250455.1 Chloroflexota bacterium
CCCGCCGAGCATGCCAGCTTGCCATGAATATTTTTCAAGCCATTTGTAGACCACAAAAACTGCTGCGGTACTGATACTCACCGAGAGCAGCCGGAGGAAGACCACGTTTGCGGAGATGAAATGCCATCCGCGAAGGAGCAGAAAATATAAAAAAGGGTGGACGGTGGTTTTCAGCCCTTCCAGAAAATTTGGTGTTGTTGCTACCCGAATAGAAATAAATTCATCCAACCACAGGGGGGCATCCAGGCCAGGCAGCCGGATGGCAAATGTGAAAACCAGCAAGGCAGTCAATAAAATTTTTTGTGTGGATTGGTTTTTGAGTGAAAGCCGCATGCGCCGCCCTCGATGATGTGCAAATGGGATATTTTTCCATTATAGCCTATCTTCTTTTTTTTCTGATTTCTTTGGTTTTCCCCTTTTGACGGAGATTTTATGCCTTGCTCAGATGATATAATCCTGCTTGGTGATTGACTGAACGAAGTTCAGTTTAATCAAATTGATTGAAAAACAAACCAATTTGATGTTTGAATTTAACCCATTGGTGGAAAGACCTGCATGATTCCGATAAAACTCAACCTGTCCGGCTTTTTATCCTACCGGGAACCGGTGGAAGTGGATTTCACCTCCTTCAACCTGGCGTGTATCTCAGGCTCGAACGGCGCGGGGAAATCCTCCCTGCTGGATGCGATCACCTGGTCGCTGTTTGGGCAGGCCCGCGCCCGGGATGACTCGATCATCAATACCAAGTCTGAGGCGGCGGAAGTCCGCCTGACTTTTGGCTATGAGGGCAATATTTATCAGGTAGTGCGGGCAAAAACCAAAGATAAAACCACTGTGCTGGAATTCCACATTCTTGGACCAGAAGGGAACTGGAAGCCGCTCACCGAGCGCACGCTGCGGGCCACCGAAGCCCGCATCAGCGAGATCCTGCGCCTGGATTACGAGACCTTTGTGACCGCCTCGTTCTTTTTGCAGGGCAAAGCGGACCAGTTCACCCAGCAGCGCCCGGCAGACCGTAAGCGCATCCTTAGCAGCATCCTCGGACTGGAGGTATGGGAAGAGTACCGCAAAGCAGCGGTCAACCGGCGCAAAGCGGTGGAAATGGAGATCACTGCCCTGGATGGGCGTTTGCAGGAGATCAACAACGAGCTGGATGAAGAAGACCAGCGCCGCGCCCGGCTGGAAGAAGTGCAGTCCAGCATGGAGACGGTCAGCGCATCCCTGAACATCCAGACCAAGCTGCTGGATGAACTGCGTAAAAATAACGCCCTGCTGCAGGAGCGTGAGCAGCGGGTGGACACGCTGGCCAGGCAGGCCGAGCGCACCCGACAGGAACTGGAGACCCTACGCCAGCGGCTGGAAAGCCGCAGCGCCGAGAAAGAGGCCTTTGCCGGGCTGATGGACCGGGAGGAAGAGATCGAGTCCGGGTATGAGGCCTTACAGCAGGCCCGCACGGAATTGGTCCAATGGGACGAGAATTCTGCCCGCTTCAATGAGCAGGAAAAACGCCGCCACGAGCCGCTGACCGAGATTGAAAAGGTGCGCAGCCGCCTGGAAGCGGAACGCGATGCGCTTCAGGTGCAGGCCGCGCAGATCTCGGCGAACCAGTCTGCCCTCCAGAATGAAAATGCTACATTGAATCAATTCCAGGCGGAGATCCAGCAGCTGGAAAAAGCGCTTGCCGAGCGCGACGACCTGGACGAGGAGCGGCAAAAGGTGCTGCAGGAGCAGGCCGAGGCTAAAGCCGAGAACCCGCGGCTGAAAGCCGAGATGGACGATCTCAAAGGACGCATTGAGCAGCTCACCAGTACAGACGGGGCAAATTGCCCGCTGTGCGGGCAGCCGCTGGCCCCTGAAGACCGCACCCGCCTGATAGAAGAATTGAACCATGAAGGCACGCAAAAGGGTGACCAATACCGCGCCAACGTGTCCCTGCTGAAATCGGTCACCGAGCAGGTGGTAGAGCTGACCGGCGCACTGGGTGCCTATGATTCGGTGGAAGAGAAGCGGCGCGAGACCACCCGCCAACTGGACCAGTCCGCCGCCCAGATCGCTGCTTATGAGGCTGAATCTGCTGGCTGGGAAGCCGAAGGCGCTCCCCGGCTGGAAACGTTCACCCGCCAGCTGGCGGAGGGCGATTTTGCCCATGAAGCGCGCCAAACATTGTCCGCGGTGGATGAGGAACTGAAAGCGATCGGCTACGATGCTGCCAGCCACGATGCCGTCCGGCAACAAGTCTCCGGGCTGGAAGCCACCGAAACGGACTACCGCCAGCTGGAAAAAGCGCGCGCCACCCTGGCCCCACTGGGACGCGAGATTGCAGAACTGGGCGAGCAGATCACCAAAGTGGAGACCACCCTGGCCGCCCAGGAAGAGGAACACCAATCCGCTGCGGCCCAACTGGCGGCCGACCAGGCCGGAGCGCCAGACTTGATCACCGAGGAGCGCAGGATGCTCGACATGCAGGAGCAGGTCAACCGCGCCCGGCTGGAACTGGGTGCCGCCCAGCAAAAGGTGACCACCCTGGACGTGCTAC
>QKGK01000167.1 GCA_003250455.1 Chloroflexota bacterium
CAGGACTCCCGCACCGGTGATCGAGGTGATATAGCCTAACACATCTGGCGAAGACATTTCCAGGATCATCGGGACAAACAGGGGGTAGATGATACTGAAGCTGAAATTTACCAACGCAAAAATGATCTGTAAACCTAAAAAACCTTTGTGAGAAATAATAAACCGCCAGCCAAAAAGCACTTCCTGCCAGAAGGAACCTTTGCTTTCCTCTCCCTGTGCGGACTTCATCGGGCTGGGGATGCGGATGGCGGCCATGGTGCCCAGGGCGACTAGAAAAGTGAGCAGGTCGATCTTGAGGATCGCATCCAGCCCGACGGTGACATACAGCGCACCGGCGATGCCTGGCGCGATCAGGGAAGAAATGCCGTCCCCGATCTGGGTCATGCCGCCGGCGCGCGCCAGGTGCTTTTTGGGCACCAGGGACGAGATGGCAGCAGAATAGGCGGGCCACTGCAAGGAATTGGCGACTGAAAAGAATACATGGGCGATATAAATATGCCAGATTTGCAGGTTGTCTGCAGAAAACACCACCAGGATGCCCAGGGTCGCCAAAGCAGCCAGGCCGTCGCTGGTCAGCATCACCGTACGGCGGTTGAAGCGATCGGCAATCACCCCGGCGAATGGTGAGAAAATCACCCGCGGCAGGAAATAGACAAACAAGCTGATCGCAAACAGGGTGGGAGAACCGGTCTCTTCGTAGATCCATACCCCCAGGGCGAACCCGGACAGCCCCGAGCCGATGGTGGAGACCAGCTGCCCGATCCAGATGATGGTAAAAGTGCGCATTTCACCGAAAGTGGTTCTGATCGCTTTCAAAAAAATCCTCCTGGTGCAGGGTTAAAGCAGAGCCGCCGCTTCCCGGTCAAAGTCGGCAAGTAATTTTCCCTTGACCTCCGGTTCTGCACCTGCCGCCAGGAAAGCATTGCGGGCGAAGCGGGCAAGGTCTTCCCGGCTGTAGAGGAAAGCATCGGCAAGCAGCGCATATTCCGCGGAGAGCGTGGTGTTGAACAGCGGCGGGTCGTCGCTGTTGATCGTCACCGGGATGCCGTAATCGGCCAGCGTTTTGAAGGGATGCGATTCGATATCGGGGTAGATGTGCAGGCGCAGGTTGCTGGTCGGGTTTACCTCCAGGGTGATGTGATGCTCTTTAAGATAATCCAGCAGGGCCGGGTCTTCCGCCGAGCGCACCCCGTGTCCGATGCGGTCGGCCTGCAGATCCAGCACGGCTCCCCACACCGACTCCGGTCCCATCGTCTCCCCGGCATGAGGGACGCTCAGCAGCCCGGCCAGTTTGGCTTTCACAAAAGTCTCTTTGAACGCTGACGAGGGCGCGCCGACCTCGTTGCCGCCGATGCCTAGCCCGACCACGCCGCGGTCCATCCCGGCGATGGCGTATTCCAGGGTCTTTTCGGCGGGATCGGGGTGGTAGCTGCCGTCCTCATTGATCAGAAAGCTCAGGTTGCGGTAGATATCGAACGTCCAGCGGATCTCCACGCCGAATTCGGCTTTGGCTTGCTTCCGGCCTTGCTCCAGACCGTCCAGCACGTCTTCGATCGTCAGGCCTTTGTCCTGGTAGTCCACGTGGGTGTAGGGAGTGAAAGTGGCCTCTCGGTAGCGGATGTTCTGCCGGGCCATGTCCTCGCCCAGACGGTAAGCGATCAGGGCGAAATCTTCCGGGGTGCGCAGCAGGTTCTGGATGGTGACGTAGATACCGACGAAATGGTCGAAGTCGGTGAAGGTGAACCATTTTTGCAGGTCAGCTTCGTTCTGAGCGGGGAGCGTATCTTGCATCCTGTGCCGCCGGGCGAGCTCCAGCACGGTGCCGGGCGCGATAGCGCCTTCCAGGTGTATATGCAGCTCCGCTTTGGGCAGCTGGTGGATGAATTTTTTGAGGTCTGAGTCAGACATTCGATAATCCTTTACGGTTCATTCGACCCCATCCCGGACGACCCCGTCGTTTTCCCCTTCCCCCAAAAACTGCGAAGCTGTTCGGGAAGGGGTATTTTCGAGGGGTTATTAGAGTCATATTTTGCCAAATATTTACATTGTCAATGTCGTAGAGTTTGCGCAGCAAACTCTTAAACAATGGAGACTTATGTCTCCATTGTCAGGTACCGATCAATTGTAAAACCAAGCTGCGCCGGCGGGGACGGGTGTCGAAATCCACATAGATGATCTGCTGCCAGGTACCCAGGGTCAGCCGCCGCTCGATAAAGGGAACCGTCAGCGAGGGGCCGAGCAGGGCAGCCCGGGCGTGGCTGTGGCCGTTGCCGTCTCCCCAGCGGGCGTTATGGGCATATTCCCGGTTGGCAGGGATGATCTCGTCGAACAGCCGCTGCAGGTCCTGTACGCAGCCGCTTTCATATTCCAGGGTGGTCAGGGCGCTGGTCGCCGAGGGACAGAAGATGGTAACCGTGCCGGAGGTTAGTCCGGCTTCCTGCACGGCTTGCGCCACCGCAGGGGTGATGTCGTGGATGTCGGCGTTGCCGTTGGTGGTCAGTTCCAGGGACAGGCTGATGACGTTC
>QKGK01000525.1 GCA_003250455.1 Chloroflexota bacterium
CGTTCTCTTTATTTTGGGTCTGGGAACGCTCGTTCTGACAGGAGGCGACGATCCCCGAAGGGATGTGGGTGATGCGCACGGCTGTATCGTTCTTCTGTACGTTCTGCCCGCCCGCTCCGCCAGCCCGGAAGGTTTCGATCTTGAGGTCCACGGGGTCGATCTCCAGTTCCACATCTTCTTCCACCTGGGGCAGCACTTCCACCTGGGTAAAAGAGGTGTGACGCCGGTTGTTGGAGTCGAAGGGGGAGAGGCGCACCAGCCGGTGGACGCCTTTTTCCGGGCGCAGATAGCCATAAGCATAGCGCCCGTTGACGGAAATGGTAATGGATTTGATCCCGGCTTCTTCGCCTTCGGTCATATCGAGGACTTCGGTTTGGTAGCCGTGCTGTTCAGCCCAACGAATATACATCCGCTGGAGCATCGCTGACCAGTCCTGGGAATCGGTGCCGCCTGCCCCGGCATTGATCGTCAGCAGGGCATCGCCGCGGTCATATTTCCCGGAGAGCATGGTATTGAGCTCTTTCTGGTGGACGATCTTTTCCAGGCTGGCGGCTTCCGTTTCCAATTCGGGGCGCAGGCTTTCATCGCCAAGGCCGGCAAGTTCCACAGCATCAGAGACGCGCTGTGCGATTGAACGCCAATCTTCAATCCGCTGGCGTAAGCCGGCGGCTCGCTTCATCAGTTTTTGGGCTTCGGTGGGGTTGTCCCAGATGGTGGGGTCTTCTGCCTGCTTTTCGAGCTGTGCTAGTTCTTCCTCTTGGGCAGGCAGGTCAAAGACGCACCATGAGGCTCTGGATTTTCTCATCCATATTGGTGAGAAGGGCCGTTAAATCTTGCATGGGGTATATTTTCCTTACTTCACTAAAAATTCAGCCAAAATGCTGTCGATAAATGCCTGGGGGTCAAAAGGCTGCAGGTCGTCCGGGCCTTCGCCCAGACCAGCGTACAGGATCGGCAGCTGGAGCATCTCCTGGATGGCAAATGCCATCCCCCCCCGGGCGGAGGAATCCAGCTTGGCCAGGATCACGCCGGTGACCTGGACTGCATCTTTGAATGCCATGGCTTGCTGCAGGGCGTTCTGCCCGGTGGTGGCATCCATCACGAGCCAGACGGCATGCGGGGCTCCGGGGAGGGCTTTCCCGGCCACCCGGTGGACCTTTTTCAGCTCTTCCATCAGGTTAAAGCGGGTGTGCAGCCGCCCGGCGGTATCCACCAGTACCAGGTCATCCTTGCGGGAAATGGCGGACTGGATCGCATCATAGGTGACCGCTCCAGGGTCGCCACCGGCAGCGCCGGAGACTACGCGCAGACCCAAGCGGCTGCCCCAGGTTTGCAGCTGTTCCACCGCGGCGGCGCGAAAGGTATCTGCGGCGGCCAGTGAGACCTGCTTCCCTTGCTGGGCGAAGCGTTTGCCCAGTTTGGCAATGCTGGTGGTTTTGCCGGAGCCATTTACGCCGACCACCAGCACCACGGTTGGGCCATCCGCGTTGAACTGCAGGGGAGGTGGGGAAATCACCCGCGTGCTGAGGTTGTCTACCAGGCCATCCCTAAGTTGCTGGGCTTTGGTCCAGCCTTCGTCCTTCGCCTGAACTCTCAACTCTTCCAACAGGTTTTCGGTGGTATCCACGCCCAGGTCTGCCTGGATCAGCATGGCTGTCAGGTCTTCCCAGGTATCCTCATCCAGGTCGGTCATCCCCAAAACATTGGCGATGCGCCCGAAGGTGGTTTGTCTGGTGCGGGCTAGCCCGGATTTCCACTTTTCTAGTCGTTCGTTCATGGTTCCTTTATGATGTGCAAATCTCCAAATCTAATTCCTGGCTGGGCCAGGTGCAGTGTCACATTATACCTGATGATTGGGGAACGATACAGACATGGAAGGGCGAAATAGCATCAGCATTTTATAAGATTGTCAAATATATCTGTGCAAATTATCGACACAATGAACGAAATATGCGATAATAAACCAACCTATCAGAAATAAGGACCTCCCATGGATAAAAATACCCCCAGCTACAATCTGAATGTCGTCATCCGGGAAACCGGTATCAAACCGGATACCCTGCGCGCCTGGGAAAGGCGTTATGGTCTCCCGGCTCCGGTCCGTACGGGGGGAGGACACCGGTTATATTCCACACGCGATATTGAGATGATCCGCTGGTTCATGGCGCGCCAGGAGGAAGGCATGCGCATCAGCCAGGTGGTGCAAATGTGGAAGGACTTCAGCGAGGAAGGGGTGGATCCGCTGAACCCAAACCGCCGCTCTGTGGATGTTCAGCCTGTTCTGGAAGGACTTTCCGATAATTCTGCCCTGGTGCGGCTGCGGGAGACCTGGCTGGATGCCTGCGCCCAGTTTGATGAATTTGTGGCCGAACAGATCCTGGCTCAGGCCTTTGCCCGCTACCCGGTAGAGCTGGTAGTATCAGAGGTGCTGCAAAAAGGTTTGTCTTCCATTGGGGAAGCCTGGTATCAAGGGAGCCTCACCGTCCAGCAGGAACATTTCGCTTCCAACCTGGCCCTGCGCA
>QKGK01000328.1 GCA_003250455.1 Chloroflexota bacterium
GCTCCACCAGCTGCTGCCGCAAGCCAACGTGCTTATGGTTACCCTGCCGCTGAACAAGGCAACGCGCGGTATGATCGGGGCGGAGGAACTGGCGCTGCTGCCGCCCCAGGCAATTGTGGTTAACGTGGGCCGCGGCCCGATCATTGACCAGGAAGCCCTCTACCATGCGCTGCGGGACGGAAATCTGCATTCTGCGGGGCTGGACGTATGGTACAACTACCCACCGGACGAAGCCAGCCGGGCAAACACCCCGCCTGCCGACTTCCCTTTTTGGCAGCTGGAAAATGTGGTCATGAGCCCTCATCGCGGCGGGGGTGCCTCGGATATTGAAACTATCCGCATGGCCTGCCTCGCAGAAATGCTCAACACTGCCGCTCACGGCGAACCAATGCCCAACCAGATCGACCTGGAGAGAGGATACTAACTCATGCCGCTCAAACACCAACGCCAGTTCCGGGTGCGCTTTTACGAATGTGATGCCTACGGGCATGTGAACAACAGCAATTATGTCCGCTACATGCAGGAGACCGCCTTCGACGCCTCAGCGGCCGCCGGGTTTGGAGATCCTGAATACGAACGCCGCGGCCTCATCTGGCTGGTCCGGGATACCGAGGTGGAATATCTCAGCCCCTTGCGCCAGGGAGACATCGCCGAAGTCACCACCTGGGTGGAAGACTTTCGCCGGGTGCGCTCCCGCAGGCAGTACGAGATCCGCCGCCAGGGCGAAGACCCCCTGTTGGCCCGCGGCTCCACCGACTGGGTGCTGCTGGACAGGGAAACCCTGCGTCCAGTTTCTGTGCCTGACGATCTAAAGCAGGCTTTCTTCCCCGAAGGCATCCCGGATGAAGCCGGCAAGCGCGAATCCTTCCCCAAGCCGCCGCCGCCCCCTCCCGGGGCAGTCATCGTGGAGCGGCAGGTCGCCTGGGAAGATGTAGACCCTGCCCAACATGTCAACAACGCCAAATATTTCACCTACCTGGAAGAAAGCGGCATCCAGGCGGCGGCCCAGTATGGCGTCTCCATGGCTGAATGGCTCAAAGAGGGCTATGGTACTGTCGCCCGCAAGACCCGCATTGAATATTTGCAGCCCGCCCTGCTGGAAGACGAACTGGAGATCACCACCTATCTTTCCGACGTGCGTCCCATCCGGGCCACGCGCCATTTCAGCATCCGCCGCAAATCAGACCAAACCCTGCTGGCCCAGGCTTATGTCATGTGGGTGTTCATTGACATTCACACGGGCCGCCCGGTGCGCATGCCGGAGCACCTGGCCGAAGCGCTGGCCCCGCACATTGCCACACAGGGAGGAGATTAGCCCCATGTCCGAAGACAACCTGCAAATCATCACCCTCAGCCGGAAATTTGAGCACGCCCTGGCCTTCGCCAACCAGGTGCATGCCCACCAAAAGCGCAAAGATTCCGGCGCACCTTATTTTGCCCATGTGATCGGCGTGGCCGCACTGGTTCTGGAAGACGGCGGCAGCGAAGAAGAAGCGATTGCCGCCCTGCTGCACGACACCGCCGAAGACCAGGGAGGGCAAGCCATGCTGGATGAAATAACCCAACGCTTTGGGGAAACCATTGCCCAGATCGTGGCTGAATGTTCCGATACGCTTATCAGCCCCAAACCTCCCTGGCAGGGACGCAAAGAAGGGCACATCAACGCCCTGCATACCGCCCGCCCCGAAACGATCCGCATCATGCTGGCCGACAAAGTGTACAACTCCCGCAACCTGCTGCGCAGTCTGCAGGAACGCGGCGATCCGGTCTGGGAAAACTTCAAAGGCGGGCGGGAAGGAACCATCTGGTATTTCCAACAGATGTATCAGGTCTTTTCCGAAACCCAAACCGGCTATATGCTGAATGAATTTGCCCGCAATATCAAAAGGATCGAAGCCTTCCCCAATGACTGCGACCCGGAACCCCTGGAGTAAATGATGGCAGTTGAGGTGATCAATTTCAAAGATAAGTTAACGCTGTTCGGTGAGCAATGGTCACCTAAGATCATTGCACAACTCAACGATTATCACTTCAAGCTGGCAAAGATCCAGGGGGAATTCGTCTGGCACAGCCACCCGGAAACGGATGAGGTCTTCATCGTAGTGGAGGGGGCTTTTGAGATGCAGCTAACAGATGGCGGCCTGCACCTGAAGGCCGGAGAGATGTGCGTGATCCCCAAAGGGGTGGAGCACCGGCCGGTAGCTGCTGAGGAATGTGCCATCCTGCTGGTGGAGCCTGCCGGGACAGTCAACACCGGGGACGCCCAAAGCGACCTGACCGCCCCCCACGACGACTGGATTTAGCCTTTCACTGACCCATTTCGTTTTTTAATTTTTGGATAAATTTTATCTATATGGTAATATTTATTTAATATCAACTACCCTGGAGGTATTTATGGGAAAAAAGAAATGGATGTTTGGGATTCTCATCGCAGCGGTCTTAATTGGCAGTTTTGCTTTTACTGCCCCGGCTCAAGCCGCTGACCCCGATTGTTGGGGTCAGGCAAC
>QKGK01000166.1 GCA_003250455.1 Chloroflexota bacterium
GTCGCCGGTGAACCCGCCTTCGGGATGTCGCTTCCGGACCCGTTGTCCGATCGCGGAGGGGTTGTGTGCTGAGAGCAGACCGGAGTTCCGAGAGTTGAAGCCTGGTCACTTTGTGGCCTGCCACTTTGCTGAAAGATTTGTATAGTATGAGTTTTGGAAGGAGGTGATGGCTGTAATCGAAGTTGCCCCAAGAGTGTTTTGATCTGTTGTATATAAAATCCTATTACTACGTGAGGAGAAGAAAGATGCGTAAACTATTTGTAATACTGAGCCTGTTGATGGCGATGAGCATGGCGCTGGCCGCTTGTGGCGGTGCTGCACCGACTGCCGCTCCTGCTGAACCGGCTGCCCCTGCTGCCCCCGCTGCGACCGAAGCGCCGGCCCCAGAGCCGACTGAAGAAGTTTCCCTGAACCCCTACACCGGCTCCAACATGTTGGACGGCAACGGCATCCCCGGTGATTTCTTCCAGGATGTCCACATCCGCAAGGCGTTCTCGTACTGCTTCGACTGGGACACCTTCATCAACGATGTCTATCGTGGTGAAGCCGTTCAGTCGACCACGCTTTCCTTGGAAGGCATGCCTGGCTTCGATGCCAACGCCCCGCACTACACCTACGATCCTGACAAGTGCGCTGAAGAGTTCCAGGCAGCTTCGAATGACCCGAACAGCCCGGCGGCAGGTGTCTGGGATACCGGCTTCCGCTTCCAGATGCTCTACAACCAGGGCAACACCACCCGCCAGATCGTGGCTGAGATCCTGGCGCAGGACCTGTCTGCGGTCAACGAGAAGTTCGTGGTCGAGACCCTGGGTCTGCCCTGGCCGGCCTACCTGACCGCGCAGCGCGCCTTCCGCATCCCGGTCATGACCGGCGGTTGGTTGGAAGACATCCATGACCCGCACAACTGGTACCAGCCCTATACTACCGGTGCCTATGGCGCTCGCCAGGGGATCCCGGACGATATGAAAGCGCAGTTCAAGGAACTGCTGGACAAGGGCGTATCCCTGACCGACCCGGCAGCCCGCGATGCGGTCTACAAGGAATTCAACCAGTTGTACTACGATAATGTTCCTGGCGTGCCGATCGTGCTGTCCACCAGCCATTCCTATATACAGAAGTGGGTGCAAGGTCGCGTGATGAACCCGCTGTATTGTGGCACCTGGGGCGGTATCTACAACACCTGGACCAAGACCGATGGCGCGCCCAACCCCGACACCATTACGAATGCTACCATCGGCGAACCTGACACCTTCGACCCGGCCCTGTCGTACGACACCGCCAGCTGTGAAGTCATCCAGAACGTCTACGAGACCCTGGTCTTCTATGATGGTGAGGCCACCGACAAGTTTGTTCCAGTGCTGGCTGAATCCTGGGAAGTCTCGGATGACGGGACCACCTGGACTTTCAAGATCCGCCAGGGTGTCAAGTTCCACAACGGTGACGACCTGACCCCCTCGGATGTGGCTTACTCCTTCCAGCGCGGCGTGCTGCAGGGTGGTTACACCTCCCCGCAGTGGCTGCTGGCTGAACCCTTCTTCGGCGTTGGCAATGACGATGTTTCCATGATTGTAGACGAGGGCGCTTCCGCTGACGACCGCGAGGCCATGATGGCTGCCGATCCGGCTGCCCTGGTAGGTGCCTGTGAAACGGCCCAGAATGCGATCGTGGCAGACGATGCTGCTGGCACCGTGACCTTCAACCTGGCGCAACCCTGGGGCCCGTTCCTGCCCACCATTGCAAATGCCTGGGGCTCTGTCATGGATAAAAATTGGGTGGTGGAGAACGGCGGTTGGGATGGTTCCTGCGACACCTGGCAGAACTTCTATGCCATGACCTCCGCAGAAGATCCCTTCACCCCCATCATGAACGGCACCGGTCCCTTCTCGCTCGATCACTGGACCCCGGGTGAAGAGGTCGTCCTGACCCGCAATGAGAGTTACTGGGGCGAGCCCGCCAAACCAGCGCGTGTAGTGCTCCAAAGTGTCGACGAATGGGGCACCCGCTTCGCGATGCTGCAGGCTGGTGATGCCGATATCGCTTATGTGCCGGTGGAGAACCGTCCGCAGGCCGACGCCATGGTTGGCGAGTTCCAGGTCTATGATGCGGCAACCGGCACCTATGGTCCGACACAGGAACTGTGCAAATATGATCCCGCTCAGTTGGGTCAAGCGCAGTTCGTTGCCTGTGGCGAGGGTGAGACCGGACTTGGTGGCCCGCTGCACCTGTACATTGGCCGCCCGGGTCTGCAACAAGACGTGATCCTGTACAACTTCAACATTCAATAAAGCTTCAAAGCTGCACGAATACAAGCGGGGGCCCCAATGGGGGCCCCCGCAAACTCTTGTATATTTTGTCATACTGAGGATATTGAATCGGTATTCAATGTCTTCCGAATGACAAAAACGATGAGGTGAAAAGATGACCAATTACATCATCCGACGGCTGCTGCTGGTGCCCTTGTTGCTCTTCGGGGTGACGGTCCTGATCTTCGGCATGTTGCAGTTCC
>QKGK01000126.1 GCA_003250455.1 Chloroflexota bacterium
TGGAGGAGCGCAAATACGCGGCAACATCCGCTTCTGCATTGCGGCTGGACCCCGCCGCCCACAGGAAGGATGCGATCACCGCACCCACCAGCAGCACAGCCGTCAGCATTAATAGTCGTTTCCATTTATTCATAGTATGAATTTTACTGGAAATTTTAGCCTATATCCCAAACAAAATTGTAATTTACCTGTCGCTATTATCGGAAAAGTGATACGAAGCGGATCAGGAATGGCCCGCCTTTTGACCCAAAGGCAAAATTTTATACGTGCCGTACTCCCGCACCCCGTACAACGCGTCAGGGTTCGGGGATTCTTCGTAGATGAAAATTGCCAATCGGGAAGAGACAGTCGTTTCCTTCAGTTCCCAGGAGGGAAGATCGGCTTGCAGTTGAGGGAGCAGCCCGGCGCGGGAAGCGCCAATTGTCACGGAACAGTGAAAGCGGTAGGCATCGCCATCGAAGTCTGCCAGCGTTCCACCGAAAATCTGCGCCAATTCGGCGTTCAACTGGTTATGCAGCTGCCGCAATCGGGCAGTATCCACAACCCGGGCTGCAACGCCCCCTTCCTGTGCATCGCCCCAAAACCAGAACCCGTCAAAACTGAGCTGCTGCGGCTCGACATGTTGGGCGAAGGTTTCAAAATACTGTTCAAACCGCTCGAAGTCATGGACGACAAAGGGCTGCTTGAGCGATACGTGCGGAGGGATTCGCAAATTGCGTAAATTGTACCCATAGTCCCGGCAGCGCAGCGTGAAAGGGGTCAGCCGATTGGCAAAATCATCGTCAACCAATAGGGCTATCGCTGTGCGCATTTTCAAATTACACCTCCAGGAAATACAAATGCCTGTCAGGAATCTACCGATGGGTAAAAAGGAGTGCCTTGCAAGCTGTGTTGCCGGTCTGTGTGTCTGGACGAATCTGATTGCTAACCGTGAGTTAAAAAAGCGCCGGGCTGTGGGGAGCAGCCCGGCGATTGGGAACAAGAGATGGGAGATCCGTAAGAGGAAACCAGTAAAAAGTACGGAGGTTTCTCTTGGTCCAAACCAATAATACTTACTTGGCCTATATTATCATATTTGAATAATAAAAGTCAATAACCAATACACAAAACAGGAAAAAATTCCCACAAAGACCGCTGGCTTATTATCCCCCCTGTGCCAGCGCCAGAAAGACATCCTCGAGGCCCGGTTCGGTGCGCGCCACCTGGATATGGGTCATCCCGGCGGATTTTAAGGCGCGGACAAGCTCCCCTTTGCGTACCCCGGCGGCGGTGATCACCCGCAGGTGGTCGCCGGAAAGCCCCACCCGCAGCACGCCTTCCCCTTCCTCCAGCGCGCTGATCGCCGCCAGCAGCGGGGCTGCGCTCACGTCCCAGGCCAGCCCGGGGAGCACCTCACGCTTCAATTTTTCCGGCGTATCCATGGCCAGCAGCTTGCCGGCCCGCATGATTCCCACCCGCTGGCAGTATTCAGCTTCATCCATAAAGTGGGTGGTCACCAGGGCGGTGATGCCTTCGTCCACCAGCTCGTAGATCAGGTCCCAGAAGGAGCGGCGGGCCAGCGGGTCCACCCCGCTGGTGGGCTCGTCCAGGAAGAGCAGGCGCGGCCCGTGCACGATGGCGGTCGCCAGCGCCAGCCGCTGCCGCCAGCCCACCGGCAGGCTGCCAACCCGTTCATTTTTCAGAGAGAGCACCCCCACCCGGTCCAGCGTGGAGGCGAGGTGGGCTCTATCCACAATCCCGTACACCCCGGCATAAAATTCCAGGTTCTGCCACACGGTCAGGTCGTCGTAGAGGGCAAAGCGCTGCGACATATAGCCGGACTGCCGCCGCAGCGGCTCGGGATTGGCAAGCACATCGTACCCCAGCACATCCGCCGATCCGGAGGTGGGGCGCAGCAGCCCCAGCAGCATGCGGATGGTGGTGGTCTTGCCGGAGCCGTTCGGCCCCAGGTAGCCGACGATCTCCCCGGCCTGCACGTGGAAGCTGACCGCATCTACGGCGGTAAAGTCGCCAAACTGCTTGGTCAGGTCCTGGGTATGGACAACCCTTTCAGCCATTGTTTCCCCCATTTCGCTGATGCAGCCCGTCGGCCTGGACATGCGCCGCCAGCGCCGAGATGAAAACGTCATCCAGGATCGGGGCCACTACGTCCAACTCTGTCAGGTTCAGACCTTGCTGGCGGCCCGCCTGCCTGAGGCCGCGTTCCACCGCTTTGCGTCTGCCGGATGCCACCCGCAGGTGTAGGCGGTTACCGATCAATTGGGCATCCTCCACGCCGGGGAGCGCACCCGCCGCCCGCCGCCAGGAGGGCAGGGGACTGCCGTGCAGCTCCAGTACCTCGCCGCGGTAATCTTCCAACAGACGGTGGGGCGGCCCTTCCAATACCAGCCTGCCGCCGACCATCATGCCCACATAGGTGCAGCGGATGGCTTCGTCCATGTAGGGGGTGCTCACCAGCACACCGACGCCTTCCTCCCGCACCAGGCGGATGAGCAGCTGCCAGAA
>QKGK01000214.1 GCA_003250455.1 Chloroflexota bacterium
CCCGATGGCAGGGAGGTCATCCTCCGAGAGGAACAGGTGGTGCGGGGCAACTTCACAGGTGACCTTGAGCCCTTTTTCCTTGGCGGCGCGGATCACCAGGATTTCCTCTTTCCGGGAGACATGGCAGATATGCACCGGGCGGTCGTACAGGTCAGCCATTAGGATGGCGGCGGCCAGGGTGCGCTGCTCGGCGTGGACGGCCAGAGGGAGATGTTTGGGCCACTGCCGGAAATGCGGCATCCACAAGGGCATGGTATCCAGCCGCAGCTCGCCGTAGGTGTGGTCCAGGTACATTTTCAGCCCGGCGGCCTGCCCGGCAGCAGGGAGGATCTCATCGATGTTGGCCGGACCGGCGCCCAGATATTGGCCGAAGTCGCACAGGGCTTTTTCTTCCGCAGCCTGCACGGCGGTCTGGAAAGCTTCAACCGAGGTGACTGGCGGGGCGGTGTTGGGCATCGCCAGCACAGTGGTGATCCCGCCTGCCAGGGCGGCGGCAGTGCCGGTGGCCCAATCTTCCTTGTGGGTGGCGCCGGGCTCACGCATATGCACATGCACATCTATCAAACCGGGTAGCGTAATTTTCTTCATTGTCCTAAAAAAAGAGCCTTCTAAAAAAGAAGGCTCTGATAGTGGCTAAGAGGGAAAAGCGGCCATTGTGCCGGTTTCCGGCACGTTTGGATCAATCAAACGGTATGGCGCTTTTCGATTATACATTTCGCCCTATTCTATGGATTTATCGGTTTCTGTCAAGCTTTTTGCAGGTCATCCATGTATTCTCTAATCTGCGGCACGCCGGTGAGCTTATCGTAGAAGAAGTTGTTGACAATATTGATCACTTCTGCGCGGGCGGCTTCGGCTTGCGGGGAGAGTTCGGCATTACCAGCATCCCGGGCCAGCAGGTCGCGCAGGTGAAGCAGCTGTCGAACGATCTCTTCCTCTTTTGCGCCTTCCAAAATGCGGGTGACATTCAGGATCAGGGCATCGGCTTGATGCAGCATGGCATCCGGGGAAATGGTGGGGTTGGGATGGAAGACATCGTCGATCGTGCGGATCAGCGCCCAGACCTGATAGAGCATGGTGGTGGGTTCGTCGAACAGTTCCCGCAGGTAGGCGGCTTCATTGTAGCGGCCGGTCAGTCGGAAGATATTGTACATCCGTTTGGCTGCCTTGCCGTAGTTGATGTCTTTGGTGGTGTACTTCTTTACCTCATAGGTGAGCTGCTTGACGTAGTCGTCCAATGCGTCGCCGGAGACATTCCTGACCAGCTTGCTGAAGATCGGGATAGATTCCGCTTCAAGATAGACTTCCTGGAAAAAGCCGTCCAGGTAGCCGTCCAGCGGGGTGATTGAGCCGTCCGGGGCTTCCCAGGTGACATCCAGCATATTGCTGGCGTTGACCAGGGTCTTGCGCACCGGGTCTGCTACTACCCAGTCCAGCTTGCACCAGCCGGGGTCACCCTGCACGCTCTCCCAGGTGACCTTTTTGGTTTCTTCCCCAACTTTGCCTTCAAAGTAGCCTGCCTTGAGGTCATCCGCCGACCAGGAAATGGGGCTGCCGGCGGACATCGCGGTGCCGTTGCGTTCCATATTCTCTGGATAAGAGCCAAATTTGACCTCGATCAGTTCGTAGGTATCACCTTTCATGGCACTGAGGGCTTTTTTCCGCATGACATCTGCCAGGGTTGCGCAGGCTTCCTCGCGGGTATCAGCGATAATGTTGACGCGTTCAAAGTAATCGGCATCGCCGGGATAGGTCTGGATCTTGGATTGGGCTGCTGAACCTGAAAGCGCCAGGGCAGTTTCCACTTTTCCGGGAATGTCCTCGAATTCCACCAGCTTGCCGATCTTTTTAAAGTGTGCCAGGTCTTCGGGGCTGAAGTCCAGCATGGTGATCTTGTGCCCGAAAGTGCCGGTCTTTACATCCACGCTGATCTCATCAGCGCCGGCAGCGGCGGCAGCCGTCAGCCATTGGATAGCGGCCTCTTCGTCCAGTTCTACACCCAGGCGTTTGGCCGAGTCGATGATATTTTGAAGTTCCTGATCTGAAGGGGAAGTTTTATCCATTTCGTTTGCTCCTTGTGCTAGAAAATTTCTGATAACAATTTTTTTAAAATCAGTGCTTCCTGGACGGCATCTTCCAGTGCATGATGGCTAAGCGTTGTTTGCAGGTCGTAGTGTTCGCAGATGGCATAATGGGAAGTGCGGATAAAGGGGACATGGTGATGTCCCATGAATATGGCTTTGATGTCCAATGCCTTGTGTCCATAAGGATTATAGCCCAAATAACGGTGGAAATAAACATTGACATACATCCAGTCGAAGGGGGCGTTGAAAGCGACAAAAATGGGCAGTTTGCCCGCCGGGGTGACGGCTTCCGTCCACTCGGCGAACTTCTGCATGGCCTCTTGGGGGGGGATCCCTTCCTCTTTCAGCGCCTCCAGGCTCAGGTTGTGGACCTGCATGGATTCTTCGGTGAAGGAATCTGTGTCGGGCTGGAGTTCAACGTAAAAAGTCTCCGGCGGGGTGGATAATGTGGCCGCACCCAGCGACATCATGGCGTATTCCCCCGGTACCGGGCCGGAGGCTTCTACATCAACAACGATATAAAATTCATCAGATGGCATCATGCTTTGCTTGGTTTCTCCAATATATAGATGTTTTCCCATTTCTTATGGGGTATTTTCGTCGAGGACAAAGCGGCAGTAAGGCGCGCCTTCCTGGTTGCGGGAAATCTTCTCCACTTGCCTGAAGCGCCGCCCGGTGAGGTATTCGATCATGGCGGCATCCATCTGGCACAGCTCCGGGTGGCGGTTGATGATCTGTGCATAGGGGCAGACCCCTAAAAAGAGGTGTGGCGCTTCGGCGTGAGCCTCCCAATGAGCCTTGTAGTTGAGGTCGTTCAGCCGCTGCACGGCTTTGCTCAACTGAATTGTAATGGATTTACTGGTTTCGGGGTTGGTTCCGGCGATTTGTTTGGCGGTATTTTCCAGCAGGTTTTGACGCTGGCTGGCGTTACGCCCGGCTAGCCCTTCCGCCAGCAGCGCGCTGGCAAGGATATCCAGGCTGTTGTCCTGGGCGCTCCTGGAAAGCATATAGAGAAATGTCGGGCGGCCGCGATGGCTGGTTTTGAGCGTCCCGATGATTTCGATCTGCCCGTTTTTCTCCAATACGTCGAGGTGGTGGCGGATGTTCGCCTGGGTGAGGTTGAGCACGCGGCTGATTTCCGGGGCGGTGGCCTGCCGGTGGAGGCCGAGATATTGTAAAATGCGGGAACGGGTGTTTTGCATTGCAGTTCGCATACGGAGCAGGGGGTTCCTCCGGCTTGCGTATGTCTATTCTAATCGGGATGAGCTATTTTCGCAAATAAATATTTTCTTTATTCCTATTGTTGACCATTTCACAATCGCTCGTTATAATCGGGATAATGGCAAAGCGATACCATTGGGATGCAGTGTATGAATTAGCTTTGGCCTTAAAAGCGCAATACCCCGAAGAGACCCTTGAAAATGTCTCGCTGGAGATGATTTTTGAATGGGTGATCGCTTTACCGGGGTTTGACGACGATCTGGAATTGGCCAATGATGGCATTTTGCTGGCAATATTCCAAGAATGGTACGAGGAGTTGGATTAATATGAGCGAAGAAAACAAAGAGTATGAGATCCCCGAAGAAATGCGCTCCCAGGTTGCCGTAACCACGGTGGAAGACCTGCTGAAGCAAAGCTTTGTGGATAAAGCCTACAACTGGGGTCGGCGCAATTCGGTTTGGCCGGTGATGTTTGGCCTGGCCTGCTGCGCGATCGAGATGATCGCCACCGCGGCCGCCCGCTACGACTTCGCCCGCTTCGGGATGGAAGTGATGCGTTCCAGCCCGCGCCAGGCAGACCTGATGATCGTCTCCGGCACGGTGACCAAAAAGATGGTTCCCCAGATCGTGCGCTTGTATAACCAGATGCCCGAGCCCAAGTATGTGCTGGCGATGGGCGCTTGCGCTTCCGGTGGCGGACCTTTTAAAGAAGGGTACAACGTAGTAGCGGGGATTGATAAGTTCTTACCGGTAGATGTATATGTCCCCGGCTGCCCGCCCACACCCCAGGCCCTGATGCACGGCCTGATCAAACTGCAGGAAAAAATAGACGGGCAATCGATCAAAGGCGTGCGCTGGTACGATAAAAATGACCCGGTGGCCCCCATTCCGATACCTGTTCTCGGCCCGGATTTGATGGATCCACGCGATTTCAATTCCATTCACGAAGAGGCAAAGGCATAAAGATGAGTGAACAAACAAAAGCTCCTGCTTCTGATTTAGCAACCCGCTTCCCCGATGCGGTGAAAGCCGATGAGCGCAAAGGCTTCGAAGGCTACCTGGTGGAAGCCAAGAACCTGCTGGAAGTAGCTCAGACACTGCGGGATGAAATGGGGTACGATTATCTGTCATCTGTTACCGGTGTGGACTACCCCGATGAGAATAAACAGGAAGTGGTTTACCATTTCTTCAAATCCACCGGCGGCACCTACCTCCCCCTGAGCGTGCAGGTCCCGCGGGAAAATCCGGTAGTACCATCGCTGATCAACCTGTTTCCCTCGGTGGACTTTCAGGAACGTGAAGCCTGGGACCTGGTGGGCATCCAGTTCTCCGGTCACCCGGATTTGCGCCGTATCCTGATGTGGGATGGCTTTGAAGGCCACCCTCTGCGCAAGGATTATAAGGAAGCCTTCTTTCAAGATGAGAAGAAACCTTTCAGCAACCGCTGGCCGGATGGAAAGGTCTTCCGCTACGAAGACAAAAATCCCTATGGCAAGAATGTGGTTTACCCGCCAGGGATGAAGCGCATCGAAGAATATGACCCCAGTGTGGAAAACCTGCTGTACAGCGAGATGAACAACCTCGCCGGGAATAAAGTGGATGAACTGCACACCGATTTTGTGATGGTCAACCTTGGCCCGCAGCACCCTTCCACCCACGGCGTGTTCCGCATGGCTGTTTTATTGGATGGTGAAGAAGTGGTCAGCTTAAAACCGGTGATGGGATACCTGCACCGCAACCACGAAAAGATCGGCGAACGAAACACCTACCCGGCCAATATGCCTTTTACCGACCGGCTGGATTACCTCTCCTCGATGGCAAACAACTTCGCCTACGCCGTGGCAGTAGAAAAACTGCTGGGCAAAAAGGTGGAAGTGCCCGAGCGGGCAGAATACCTGCGGGTCATCATGGCGGAGCTTAACCGGATCGTCAACCATATCTGGGCGATCGGCTTCCTGCTCAACGACCTGGGCGCCTTCTTCACCCCGGCGCTGTACGCTATTGTGGAACGGGAACTGATCCTGGATATTTTTGAAGCTACGGCTGGCTCGCGGATGATGTGCAATTATTACCGCTTTGGCGGTGTTGCGCGGGATGTTCCGCCGGACGCATTTGCCAAAATGAAAGACCTGGTGTTCGAACGTCTGCCGCGTAAGATCGATGAGCTGGATACTTACCTGACCGATAATGAGATCATCGGAGAGCGCACCAAAGGTGTGGGTGTGCTGAGTCCTGAAGAGGCGATTGCTTACGGCGCTTCCGGGCCGGTGCTGCGTGCTTCCGGTGTGCCCTACGATATTCGCCGGGCAGAACCTTACGGCATCTACGACCACTTTGACTTTGATGTCGCAGTCCGCTATCACGGAGATTCCTACGACCGCTATATTATCCGCATGGACGAAGTTCGCCAGTCGCTGCGCATTCTGCAGCAGGCGCTGCGGGAGATCCCCGAAGGACCGGTGCTGCTCAAGAATCCTTACAGCATCCGTGTACCGGAAGGCGAAGCTTACGGACGGGCCGAAGTGCCGAAGGGCGAACTGGGCTTCTACATTGTCTCGGATGGTTCTGCGAACCCCTACCGCTACCACATCCACGCCCCTTCCTTTGTGAACATCACAGCACTGGAAAAGATGAGCATTGGCATGAAAGTGGCTGATGTGGTCGCCATCCTCGGTTCCATTGACATCGTGCTTGGCGAGCTGGACCGGTAAACAAGAAAAATTGCTACTGATACCAATCAGTGATTACGGAGTGAACGTATGTACGGAAAAGGAATAATCAAAGGCGCACTGGTCACCTTCAAGCATTTTTTGGAAACCTATTGGGATGACATCCGCATGATGGGCAAGCGCTATATGAGCCAGGAAGGTGTCGATTACCGCAGCAGCAAAGAAGTAAAAGGTATCTTCACCGTTCAATACCCGGAAGAAAAGCTGATCCCCCCGGAGGAGTTCCGCTATATCCCCTTCCTGGTCTATGACGAAGGCGAAGACGGCGCCAAGAACATCCGCTGCACCAGCTGCGGCATCTGCTCCAAAGTTTGCCCCCCTCAGTGCATCTGGATCGAGCAGACCACCGACCCGAACACCGGGCGGCCCGTACCGGAGCCGGTTGAGTTCTATATCGATATCGACATCTGCATGAATTGCGGGTACTGCGCCGAATACTGCCCCTTTGATGCGATTAAGATGGACCATGATTACGAACTTGCTTCTTACGACCGCACAGAAGCGCATATCTTTGACAAAGAACGGCTGATGAAACCGGCATCCTACTATGCCAGCATCCGGCCGGAGAACTTTGCCCGGGAAGAAGCCATCCGCATTGAAAAAGAAGAGAAGAAAGCCGCTGCCGAACGGGCCAAGGCCGAACGAGCCAAAAAGAAGGCAGAAGACGAATAAATTTTTAACTATCTGATAAAATAACTCCAGCGGGAGCAACCTATGGCTCGCTGGAGTTTTGTCTTATGTATAACGAAGATACCGAATTACTGTTTCCTTCGCGCGTGATCGAACACCTGGCTGATCTGCGCAAAGAAGAATGGGAAGCGCTGGTGAAGCGGGTCCAGGACCTGCCAGAGGATGATGTTGACCATCTTGCTTTTGTGTTGATGATGACCAAGCTGGATGGCTGCAATACCTGCAATTCCGATTCTTTCCGGGCGATGCGCGGCTGTACGCAGTGCGCTATTCTTAGCGTCCGCCGCTACCGGGGCAGTGACAAGGAGTTGCTAAAACAGTTTGAAAAGGCAAGGAAAGAGATCACACGGACATTGGAAGCAAAACTAACACCCAAATGAGGTAACATACAACTATGTCTGAACAAACAGTAACAAATGAAGCAGTCCTGCAAGTCCTTGCAGATGTGAAAGACCCCGCAACCGGCCTGGGATTGGTTGAAAACAACCTGGTACGGGATGTGGTTGTGAACGGGAACCAGGTTTCCCTGACTTTTGCCCAGATCGCCCCCCAACACCCAAAAGCTGCTGAAATTACCGGTATGATCGAAGAAAAGGTAGCCGGGTTGGATGGGGTAGGCTCTGTGACGGTAAATACTGTGCTGGATGTTCCATCCGACGTCCGTCTGAAGGGCACCGGAAATTCCAATATTAAGACCCTGATCGCGGTTGCCTCTGGCAAGGGCGGCGTAGGGAAATCCACAGTATCGGTCAATTTGGCCGTGCTGCTGGCCCAGATGGGCGCAAAAGTTGGCTTGATGGATGCGGACGTCTACGGCCCCAACATCCCGATGATGATGGGCGTAAAGCAGCTCCCCCCCCAGAAAGGCGATGGCGGGATTACCCCGGCGGAAGCCTACGGGGTCAAGATGATCTCGATTGGGTTCATGGTCAAGCCCGACCAGCCGATCGTCTGGCGCGGGCCGATGCTGCACAGCGCTATCCAGCAGTTCGCGCGTGATGTGGATTGGGGCGACCTGGATTACCTGGTGGTAGACCTGCCCCCCGGGACGGGTGACGCGCAGTTGAGCCTTGCCCAGACCATCTCGGTCACCGGCGGCGTGATCGTCACCCTGCCGCAGCAGGTATCCCTGGAAGATGCCCGCCGCGGGCTGGAGATGTTCCGCCAGATGGATATCCCCATCATTGGTGTGGTGGAGAATATGAGCTACCTCGAACTGCCAGATGGCCAGAAGATGGATATTTTTGGCAGCGGCGGCGGTGAACGCATGGCCCAGGAAGCCCAGGTGGCCTTTTTGGGGCCGGTTCCCATGGACCCGGCAGTACGCGCGGGAGGGGATGAGGGCAGACCAATTGTAGTGGCCTTCCCGGATTCCAAAGTCTCCCAGGCATTAAAAGGTATTGCTGCCCAGACTGCTCTTGAAGCAGGCGTAATTGCCCTCAAGAGTGCCAAAGAAAAAATGACAATTAGCCTCAGTTAGCGAGGATATGATGAGCGAACAACGGATTATTGGTATCCGGTTCCAAAAGGTTGGTAAACTTTATCATTTTGATGCCGGTCAGGTGGAAGACATCCAGCCCGGCGACTTCGCCGTTGTAAACACCAGCCGCGGGACGCAGTTGGGACAGGTGATGTCCTTTGTGGTAGACCCGCCCAAACCACCGCGTGGAACCTGGAAAAAAATTGAACGAAAAGCAGACCCGCAAGACCTGGTCCTGCGCCAGGCTCTGGAGCAAAAGGAGCTGGCAGTAACGATTGACTGCCGCGCAAAAGCGTCTGAATTGGGTTACTCCGGCCTGAAGATCGTGACCTCAGAGTTCAGCTTTGATTCAGAATCGATAGCGGTCCTGTTCAATATCGAAGACCAGGAAACGCCAAACCTGTCTCCCCTGGAAGCTGTAGTAAAAGAGGCCTATCCGGATGCCCAGGTGGAATTCCGCCGGGTGGGGCCGCGCGATGTGGCCAAGATCATCGGCGGGATGGGGGCCTGTGGGATAGAGGCGCGCTGTTGTTCCACCTTCCTGACAGAATTCAGCCCGATCTCGATCCGGATGGCGAAAGCGCAGGGTGTTTCCCTCGATCCCACTGAGATCACCGGGATGTGCGGCCGTTTGCGCTGCTGCCTGATCTATGAATATGAGCAGTATGTGGAAGCGCGCAAGACGCTCCCCAAGCGCAACAAGCGCGTGGTCACCCCGTTAGGTGAGGGCAAGGTTATTGACCTGTATCCGCTGAGAGATACGGTGGTTGTCCGCATCGAGGGCAATGAACGCAAAAATGTGGAATTTATGAAAGATGAAATTGAGCCATGGGACGAACTGGAAGCCTTGCGGCGCAAGTCTGAAGCGCCCTGCGATAAGCATGAAAATGGCGAATGCGATTGCGGAAAGCAGCCCAAAAATGCTGAGGCAGACGATGATGAGGATGAAGAGTAAGGAGCACCATGACCATTGATTTTTATGCTGAAGCCGAAGCGCTGTTCCCCTATACCCAGGCCATGCGGCGCGATTTCCATGCCCACCCGGAAATCGGGTTCCAGGAAGTACGTACCTCCGGGATCGTAGCCAAAGAGCTGCAGGCGTTGGGAATCGAGGTCAGCACCGGGATCGCCAAGACCGGCGTGGTGGGGATCATCGAGGGGAATGGCCCCGGCCCGGTGGTTTTGCTGCGTTTTGATATGGATGCTCTCCCTATAGATGAAGAAACCGGCGCACCTTATGCCTCACAAACGCCCGGCGTGATGCACGCCTGCGGCCATGACGGCCATACTGCCATTGGATTGACCGT
>QKGK01000159.1 GCA_003250455.1 Chloroflexota bacterium
GGCCAGCGCTCCGTGTCATAGGTTTCCAGAAGGGCCGGGTCAGCTTTCTCGGTCATCACCATTCCCAGCTTCCAGGCCAGGTTTTCCGCGTCCAGTACCCCGCTGTTCATCCCGCGCGCTCCAAAGGGCGCTACCAGATGCGCCGAATCCCCGGCAAAGAACACCCGTCCATGCTGGAACCTTTCCAGCAGCCGCTGGTGGAAGCGGTAGGCGCTCAGCCAGACGATCTCGTAGGGCACATCCCCGATCAGCGAGCTCACCCGGGCGTCGATCTTCTCCGGTTTTTTCTCCTCTTCAATATCCACATGCGCCCCTACCTGCCAGTCGATGCGCCATACGCCGTCCGGCTGCGGGTGGACCAGGATGGTCGAATCCGGATTGGTGGGGTGGTCAAAAAAGAAGCGCGGCTGCCGTTCAAAGGGCAAGTCCGCGCGGATGTCTACGATCAGGAAGGAGTCGTCGTGCGAGTGGCCGGGGAATTCCAGCCCCAGCATCTTGCGGGTGGGGCTGCTGGCCCCATCGCAGGCCAGGGCATACGCCCCGGAGTACGTTTGTGTGCCCTCCGGCGTTTCCACGGTCAGCGACACCATATTTGCATCCTGCGCAAGCCCGACCACCCGGTGCTTCCAGTGCAGTTCCACCAGCGGCTCTTCGCAAATGCGGTTGTACAGGTATTCTTCGGTGTAGCTTTGCTGCAAGTTGAGGAAGGTGGGGAGCTTTCCCTCTGTGGGGAGCGGCATTTCCTGCAGAAAGACCTGCTTATCCCGGTAAAAGGTGCGCCGGATGTTCCAGACCACGCCCTTATCCAGCACGGGCTGCAAGCACCGGTTGCGCTCAAAGACTTCCAGCAGGCTGCTGTGCATGGCGATCGCCCGCGAGCCGTCGGCAAATTTATCGTCATCATCCAGGATCGTCACTGGCACGCCGTAACGGCTTAATTCCAGCCCGGCGATCATCCCGATCGGCCCTGCCCCGATGATCAGTACTCTTTCCTGGCTTTGCTCTGGCATGCTGTCGCTCCTAAAGGCTGGCTTCGAGCTGCTGCCGGATACCCCCCAACATTGCGGGGATATCCCCGGCCACATTGACCAGCTGGAACCCCTGTGCGATCCGCCGGGCGGCCGTTGCGCCGTCCGGGCAGTAGATGCCCGCCGGGATGCCTGCCCGTTTGGCCGCTTTCAGGATGGTTTCGATAGCTTGCTCCAGTCCGGTGTTGGCTTCAGAGAAATCCAGCGGCAGGCGCAGGGAAATGCTCAGGTCTGCCGGGCCGATCAGCACCATATCCACACCGGGAACGGCCAATATTTCCTCAATATTTTCCAGGGCGGTCTTGCTTTCGGCCTGGATGATCAGCAAGGTCTCCTGGTTGGCCTGGGCCAGATATTCCGGGCCGCTCAATTTAAAAGCCAGCGGCGCAAAGGGGCTGCCAAAGCTGCGTTCGCCCTGTGGAGGGAATTTTGCCGCCTTCACTGCCATCTTTGCCTCGTCGGCTGAATTGACCATTGGTACCAGTACCCCGGCCGCGCCCACATCCAGGGCACGTTTGATCGCGGCAATGCTGTTTTCTGCCACGCGCACGATCGCCGCCGGGCCATTGGCGTTGGCAATGCTGCCTACGATCCGCGCAAGTGTCAGGTCGTCGATCGGGGCATGTTCGCCGTCGATCAACATCCAGTCTACGGGCAGTTGAGCGATCATCCGGGCGCTTTCCACGCTGGGCAGCATGGTCCACACGCCGCGCGCGGCCTCACCTTGATTCAGCTTTTCATGAAGGCGGTTCATTTCTATGGTTTCCTCTCCTGGTAATTGGGGTTTGCCGACAAATTATATCATGTATAAAAATTCAATTGGTGGATAAGCCCCTGGGTGAATTCTTTCCCGCCTGGGATAAGGTGTCGTTCCCGCATGGTTGTAGCGGGAACCCACAAGACAAAGTTGGAGGAAGGGATTCCGTTCAGAAGGAGTGGTTCAAATTACCAGGCCCCCTGTTGCGTCATCAACTTTCGGGGGTGATCAGCGGCAGGAACATCTCCACCACATGGGGATCAAAATGTTTGCCGGCTTGCTCCTTAATGTATGCGGTTGCTATTTCTGCTGACCACGCTTTCCGATACGGCCGGTCAAACACCAAAGCATCCCAAACATCCACCACGGCAAAGATACGCGCAGCAAGCGGGATCTCCTCTCCCTGTAAATTGTTGGGGTATCCGGTGCCGTCCCATTTTTCGTGGTGGTAATAGGGGATTTCCAGCGCAGATTTCAGGTACGGGATCTGCACGAGCATGTCGAAAGCCAGTTGGGGGTGGGTTTTCATCACCGTTTCTTCGTCTGAAGTTAGCGGTCCCTCTTTCAGCAAGATGCTGTCCGGCAGGCCCATTTTGCCAATATCGTGCAGCAGCGTCCCGCGGCGGATGTTGGCCAGTTCAACGCCGGAGATACCCATCCGTTTGGCGAGTTTCAGCGTCAGCTCTGTCACCCGGCGGGCATGGCCTAC
>QKGK01000058.1 GCA_003250455.1 Chloroflexota bacterium
TCTCCAAGTGGGGGACGGGGATCGATTCGATCGACTCGGCGGCGGCCAAGCGGCTGGGTGTGATGGTGGGCAATACGCCCAATGCCTTTACCATGCCGGTGGCCGACAGTGTGATGGGCTATCTGCTGGCCTTCGCCCGTCAGCTGCCGTGGATGGACGCGGCGATGAAGACCGGCGTGTGGGAGAAGATTCCCGGCAAAACGCTGAGCGAATCCACCCTGGGCGTGATCGGCGTGGGGAACGTCGGGCAGGCAGTTTTGCGCCGGGCGCGCCCCTTTGGCATGAAGCTGCTGGGGAATGATATTATCGAGGTGCGCTACGATTTTGTGCGCGAGATTGGCGTGGAAATGACCAACCTGGACGACCTGCTGGCGCGGGCGGATTTCGTCAGCGTGAACTGCGACCTCAACCCGACCAGCCATCACCTGATCAACGCCGGTACGCTGACGAAGATGAAGCCAACGGCAGTATTGGTCAACACCGCCCGCGGCCCGATCGTGGATGAGGCAGCCCTGATCGTGGCATTACAGTCCGGGCAGATCGCTGGGGCGGCCCTGGATGTATTCGAGTTCGAGCCGCTGCCCGCTGACAGCCCGCTGCGGGGGATGGATAATGTGATGCTGGCCCCGCATAATTCCAATTCCAGCCCGATGGCCTGGGAGCGGGTGCATTGGAGCACGATCCGAAACTTGCTGGTGGGGCTGGATATCCCCACTGCCGACCTGGATGCGTTCAGGTCTCGCTGAACCGAAGAGGAAACCAAGCTATGACGGAAAACAGAGTTGTATTGATCACCGGGGCGAACGGCGGGATTGGCCGGGCAACGGTGCTGGCATTTGCCAAACAGGGCTGGGATGTGATCGGCGTGGACCGCAATGCGCTGGATTTTGCCTTCCCGGAGAACGGGATCTTCATCCAGACGGATATTTCCCAGCCAGAGCATGTGGAAAAGCTGTTCCGGCAGGTAGGGGAGAAGTTTGCACGGCTGGACGCGCTGGTGAACAACGCCGCCATCCAGATCGCCAAGCCGCTGATCGAAACCTCGCTGGAGGAATGGGACGCGTTGATGGATGTCAACCTGCGGGCGGTGTTTTACAGCGTGCAGCGAGCTTACCCGCTGCTGAAAGCCGCTGAAGGGGCGATTGTGAACGTCTCTTCGGTGCATGCGGTGGCGACCTCGGCGGATATTGCCAGCTACGCGGCCAGCAAGGGTGCGCTGGTCGCCCTGACACGCGCAATGGCGATTGAATTTGCCGCCGACAAGGTACGCGTGAATGCCATCCTGCCCGGTGCGGTGGATACGCCCATGCTGGAAGCCGGGCTCTCCCGCGGGCATGTCTCCGGCGGGACGATAGAGGCCCGCAAAGCCGACCTGGCCCGTAAGCACGTCATTGGGCGGGTGGGCACCCCGGCAGAGATCGCTTCGGCAATCGTCTTTCTGGCGGATAACGAGCAGTCCTCCTTTATGACCGGCCACCCGCTGATCGTGGATGGTGGGGCGACCATCCGGCTGAGCACGGAGTAGAGCGGGAACCCTATGAGAAATGCGATCAAACGCCTGACCCCCCAACCGGTGTGGGATGCTGCCCGTAAAGCTTATTTTGTAGGTAAATATGCCAAAGAATGGCCCCGGGCCACCTTCCACCCCTGGCGGCGGGCGAGCATCGAACGGCTGGCAAAATATAAAGACATCCACCGCGGCGAACGCTGTGTGATCATCGGCAATGGCCCCAGTCTGAAGAATACCGATGTGTCCAAAATTAAAAACGAGTTCACTTTCGGGATGAACCGCATTTACCTGGCTTTCCCCGATTGGGGATTCCAGACCAGCTATTTCGTCTCGATCAACGACCTGGTGATCGAGCAGTGCGCCGGGGATATCCGCGGCCTGCCGATGCCCAAGTTCCTTTCCTGGCATTCGCACCCGCACATCCAGCCGGTGGACGACCTGATGTTCCTGCACACCACCTACTATGATCCGAGCTTTTCAAAGGATGTGCGCGGCCGGGTGTGGGAGGGAGCCACGGTCACTTATGTGGCTATGCAGCTGGCCTTCTACATGGGCTTCGAGCAGGTCGTCCTGATCGGGGTGGACCATTCCTTCAAGGCCAAAGGCGACCCCAACAAGACAGTCGTCTCCGAAGGGGATGATGAATCCCATTTTGACCCGCGCTATTTCGGCAAAGGCTTCCGCTGGCAGCTGCCAGACCTGGATACTTCCGAGCTTGCCTACATGCGGGCGCGGCATGCTTACGAACAGGCCGGGCGTGAGATTTTGGATGCCACCATCGGCGGCCAGCTGACCGTGTTCCCCAAAGTGGATTTTAACCAGTTTTTTGGCGGGTGAGGAGCGATCAATGAAAATATTATTACGGAATAAAAACAAAAAAGATTGGGAAGTTGTCGAAGTTGCAGGATATGATGCTGAGGATGAGCTGCAGTCTTTACTTGCACAATCCCCATCAATTATTAGTCTGGAAGAAGTTC
>QKGK01000444.1 GCA_003250455.1 Chloroflexota bacterium
ATGGTTGGCGGTTTTGCCAGATTGACTAACTGCCGTCAGTTGATCGGGCATTTTAGCTCATTGGATATTGACGGGATCAAAGTCAGGGGACACGAAGGGGCTGTCTCCGCCAACCACAATTTGCCCGCTTTCCACTTGCTCGTTGGGGTCGAGTCCAATGTATACTGGGTCGACCGTCGCGAGCCGGGCCCAGTTAACCAAGAGCCTGTTTCCCGGGCTGTAGGGGCTGTAGAACGCTATTCCGGGGTAACCGATTGTGAAACTGTCGTCCGTCCCCCACCACACCAGTGCACCGTTGATCATGAACTTCAGGTTGGGGCCATTGCCGACCACTCGCAAGATGTTGAAGGCGTCCGGGTGGATGGCTGGCGAGTACGTCCAGGGTTGCAGGATTGTATATGAACCGTTTGAAAATTCCCATACGCTGAACATCTCATCGTTTGAGTAGGCAAAGTAGTAGCCGGAATACCAGCTTCCATCACTGGCAATTGGGGTAGGTTGTCCCCGGACATACAGTGCATTGGCGGATGAAGGATCACCCACGCGCTTTATCACGGCTTCAAAATTAAAGGTGTGGTAGGAGATAAAATACTGAACGGAGTTGGAAAAATCAACCCCACCGGCAGAAACCAGGTATTGGTCCTGGAGGATCGGCCAGTTCCCGACAATATTCTTCCAGCCTGCCTTGTCCCCGTTGAAGTCGGAGACAAAGCCGGCACGCATCTGGAACGGCATTAAATCACTCCAGGAGAGCCAGACACCATTCACCATGGCCTGTGCCTGCCATTGATAGTTGGCATCCTTGAGCCTGTTGGCAGGGATGAGGACGCAGCTGACCCCGCAATCACCCGCGTTGAGATACTCGATATACTCCACGGTGTCTCCCCGCATCAGCTGGAGACGGTATTGGGTAGCCTCGGGAACTATCCTCCAGATGTATTTGGGCGTGCTGTCGGTGATCTCCCCACTCGGTGATACAGGAATGGGATAATCTATCAGCTCGAATGCGTGCAGGTTGCTCCAATTCTGCCATTCGTCTTTTACCAGGGCTTGAACACGCCAGTTGTATTTGCCGAAGGCAAGTACATTGGTTGGGGTGCTGGAGCAAAGAGCACCGGCGCAGGCGTCTGATCCGACCACCTTGTTATAGATGACGGTACCGCTTCGCAGCTGGAAGCGGTACTGGGTGGCGCCAGCAACAGCGGTCCAGGTATAGGTAGGGGTGCGGTCTGTGATGAATCCCGTGGGGGTCTTGGTAATGGGAACGGTATTCGGGTTCACTTGGGAAAACAGCAGCTTATTCGGGGAATCCTTGACATCCTCGACCACATTAGGTGTAGCTTTGGTCAGGATGGCATTGGTGACCTGGTTGGGCGTGGCTGCGGGGTTTTGGGCGAGATACAGAGCAGCCACCCCGGCCACGTGCGGAGAGGCCATGGATGTGCCGCTCATTCTTGTGGTGGAAGTATTACTGAGATAATAAGTGGAGGTGATATAGGATCCAGGGGCGAAGAGATCGACACAGGACCCATAGTTGGAGAACCAGGAACGATAATCCGAACCGGTGATGGAAGCCACCGTGATCGCTCTGGGTGTCCTGGCCGGGGATTTTAAACAGGCATTGATATCTTCATTGCCGGCGGAGACGACAAAGGTGATGCCTTTGAGGATCGCATTGGTGACGGCGGTATCCAGTGCATCATAGGCACTGCCGCCCAGGCTCATGTTAGCAACCGCTGGTTTTTTGGCGTTGTTGGCCACCCAGTTAACCCCAGAGATAACTTGAGACCATGAGCCGGAACCGCTGCAATCCAGGACGCGCACAGCGTGCAGGTGAACTTTCTTGGCGACGCCGTAGGTGGTGCTGCCGATGGTGCCGGCGACGTGGGTTCCGTGGCCGTTGCAGTCGTTGCCGTTCTGGCCGTCGCTGATGGCGTCAAAGTCCTTGGTGGCGCGTCCATCAAACTCAACGTGGGTGGAGCGGATGCCTGTATCAAGGATGTAGGCATGCACGATGGCCGCGGCAGTGTCATAAGTGTAACTGCGGTTCAGGGGCAGGGTGCGCTGGTCGATGCGGTCCAGTCCCCAGGTGGCATTATCCTGGACGACGTCGGTTTCCGCTCCTTCATCTCCGGCGCCAGTCTGATCGTCATCGAGATGCACCATCCCGTCGATGATCACATATTCGACCAGCGGGTTCTGGCGCACGAGCTCCAGCGCGGCAGGGGGCAGGTAGGCGGCAAAGCCCTGCAGGGCGGTGTCGTAGACAAAGGTGACCTCGCCGCCGGCCGCTTCGATGGCAGCGGTATCGACGGCTGAAGCGGCCGCCACCCCGCCGGGGTCCATTTCTTTATAGACGACGATATAGTGGTCTTCGATGGGGTCGTCCACATCGAGGATCAGGGGGGCAAGGCCGTCCTCCCCATAGGCCATCACGGGGCTTTGACCGAACCCCGCCGCGCCAAGGACAAGCGCCAGAAAGCTGAAGACGATCAGGAATTTCAGCACCTTGCTTTTGTAGCTTCGATAATGCATGACATCCTCCTCAGAATGATCAATAATTTTCTTATCTGCAAATGATCAGAAAATTTGATAAAAAAAGGTCAGGGCACTGAAAAGTTCAGTATCGCCTGATCATTGACTCCCAATGTATATTCGACTATATCCATGTCAATCTTTAAAAAGGTGAGAGCATCGTCGCCACTCTGCACTGCAAAAGGATTATTGAAATTAGCGTTTGAATAGGGGGACAGGACTTCTGAAGAAGCGCAAGCACTTTTTACAGAAAGAAATTCAATTGCAATTAACTTCATATTCCTACCCTTGCTTCTGGATTACTTATCCATGCAATATCAGCAGGAAATAGCTTGTTCAATGCTCGGGTATGGTTTCAGCGCTGAAAGAATAGGAATTTATCTTCAGGCAAGCACGATTTGGTCAATTATATAGATTGGTGGCTCTTAGAAATTCAGTTTCCACCCTCGAGACCATAATAAAAACGTGTCCGAAATAATGATTGAGAGCAATGTTAGCAGGTCGCTTCATCAAGCTATCCCTATAAAATATCTACGACTTATCATAGCATGTTAGAAAACCAAAGTAAATGGTTTTTTCCTCCGCTTCACAGAAATGAAAGTCGTGTAATGGGGCGCGGAAAATGCAGTAAAAAAAATCGCCGGTTCCGGCGGTTTTTACAGGTACTTTACAGCCCCTAAAATCAGGGGATATAAGGGCTTACCGGCGGCTTTCGATCAGGGCGGACAGCTCTGTGAGGGTGTCGAAGGTGTCGGCGTTCAGCTCGGTATCGTCAATGCGGACATTGTAGGTCTCTTCTACAAACAGGGCCAGGTCCACCAGGGAGAAGGAGTCAACCATCCCGCCGGATATGAGGGGCTCGTCCGGCTGAATTTCTTTGTCCGGCGATTTTAATAGCTCGGCAGCGATGTATTTTCCAATGGTAGAGATGATTTCAGCGGTCATTTTGGTTCCTTTGCATGCTCGAATCTGGTTCGATTTAGAGTGGTATGGGGAGATTTTACCAGAAGATTGCCCGGGAGGGCGGGTTTTTGAGGTGGAAATGGGTAAACAAACGAATAGTTGAAAAATTTCTGAAATTTTGGGATAATTGTAACGGTCGTCACAAACAGATAGGAACAGCACCTGATCGATTGGGCCAGGCCCGATTTCATCCAGAACCTTTCTCCACCGATGATCGCTAATAAACCAAATTTCCACAAGAGAGGTAAAACCAATGACAGCAGAAATTATTGATGGACAGGCCATCGCAAACCAGATCCAAGAAGAGGTTAAGGAAAAAGTAGCCGCCCGGGTTGCCGCCGGGAAACCGGTTCCTGGTTTGGCAACCGTGCTGGTGGGCGAAGACCCGGCTTCCGCCATGTATGTGAGTATGAAGGAAAAGCGATGTGCAAAGGTGGGGATTGAGTCCTTCCACGTTGGGCTGCCGGCGGACATTTCCCAGGAAGATCTGGAGAAAAAAGTGGCCGAACTGAACGCCGACCCCAAGGTGAACGGGATCCTGGTCCAGCTTCCGCTGCCCAAAGGGCTGGATGAAGAACGCGTGCTGCAGGCGATTGATATCAAAAAAGACGTGGACGGCTTCCACCCGATCAACATTGGCCGCCTGGCGCAAAAAGGGCGCACCCCGGTGTTCCTGCCGGCCACCCCGGCTGGCTGCATCGAGCTGCTGGTGCGCTCGGGCGTGGAAATGCAAGGGGCCAACGCAGTGGTGTTGGGCCGCTCCAACATTGTCGGGATGCCGGTGGCCCTGCTGCTGGTGGAACGCAATGCCACAGTGACGATCTGCCACTCGCGCACCAAGGACCTGCCCGGGGTTGTCCGCCAGGCGGATATCCTCATCGCTGCGGTCGGTTGGGCAAAAATGGTCAAAGGCGACTGGCTGAAAGAGGGCGTGGTGATCATCGATGTGGGTACCAACAAAATCGAAGCGGATAACGACAAAGGCTACGAATGGGTTGGCGATGTGGATTTTGACGAGGCCATGGAAGTTGCCTCCAAGATCACCCCGGTGCCGCGCGGCGTTGGCCCGATGACGATTGCCATGCTGCTGCAGAATACCCTGCGCGCCGCCGAATTGGCAGACGGATAACTTTGCCATTTGGCAAAGAAGTTTAAGAGAAGCCCCATAGAGAACCTGTGGGGTTTCTCGGCGATGACCTTCATTCATCGTTAAGCTGGCACTGCAGCAACTTCTGGAGGATTTGGATGGTATTTCCGGCGGTTTTTGCGCTTGTGGTGGGCGTTGGCATGATTGGGCAGTGGACAGCATCGTATCTTTCCAGACAGATCCCGGAGCTGAAAACGGAGCCGATCCGCATCGGGTTTCATCTGGTTGGAGAGATGGTTACCGCAGTGACACTGATCGCTGCCGGGATCGGGCTGCTGATTGGCGCTCCCTGGGCGGTGACGGTGTTCCTGCTGGGGATGGGGATGCTGTTTTACACTGCCATTGTCAGCCCGGGCTATTTTGCCCAGCAGGGCCAGTGGGTCTGGGTGCTGATCTTTGGCGTGATGATCGTGGTGGGGGTGTTCGCTGTTCTGACTGTGGTGGTCTAGTACAGATTCTTTTCGTTAGTGGGTTCCCGCCTGCGCGGGAACGACATCATCAGGTCTGCAATTGTCATTCCCACATGCTTTAGGTGGGAATCCATCTCTATATCCCAATATGCTTCCAATCATTTTGCATTCCCGCCTGCGCGGGAACGACGACTTTATAACGGGGATAAAAAACAGGAACAGGCTGTTCGGCCTGTCCCTGTAATGTTTGTTGATCCCAATTCAGTGGCTTACTGCACCGTAAAGGTGGTGGAGCCGCTGCCAGACGTGTACCCGGTCAGGGTAGCGGTGGCATTCACAGTATAGGTGCCGCTGCCATCTTTATTGGCGTTCACCCGGTAGGAGAAGGTGGCCTCACCGGCGGCATTGGTAGTGGCGCTGCCGCTGTAGACCTTTCCGGAGGGGGTGTTGATCGAAACGCTCACGCTGGCCCCGGCGACGGCCGCACCGCCGTCATCTGTCACCAAGACGGTGATCAGCGCGGTGCCCTTGGTGTAGCTGGGGCTGTCTGTGCTTACGGCGACATGCAAAGCGCCGCCCCCAGACCCGCCGCCGCTGACGGTAACGGTGATCGAATCTTCCGCAGTCAGGATGCCGCTGTCGGTCACGCTGGCGGTGATGGTGTGGGTGCCATTGCTGAGCGCAAAGCTGACGCTGGCCCCGGTACCGAGGTTGCCGTCAATGCTGGAGGTCCAGCTGATGCTGCTGCTCAGGTTGCCATCTTCTGCATCGCTGGCGGAACCGGTGAAGGTGACCGTGGCTCCGGCGGAGAAAGTGGCTCCATTGGAGGGAGAGTCGATGCTGACGGACGGGGGCGTGTTGGAGGGCGGGGTACCGCCGCCAAGGTAGGCCAATGCGTCTGCAGCCTGCACCAGACCGTAGCCGAAGGCCACATCACGCCCGGCTGCGCCCAGGTCCTGGGCGGTAGCGTTGATCGCATCACGGATCTCTGCGGGGGTAGCCGAGGGATTGGCGCTCTTCAGCAGGGCGGCGACCGCAGAAACGTGCGGGGTCGCCATCGAGGTGCCGTTCCAGGCGGCGTAGCCGCTGGCCGGCCAGGTGAACTGGCTGGTAAAGCTGGCGGATTGACCGAGATTATTGGCTACCAGGTTTTGGCCGTCTTCCTGGGAGAGGCTGATCCCAACGATGGAGGAGGAGTTCCCGTCGCCAAGGGTGCCAAAGAAGTTGCCGGGTGCGTTGTTGTAGATCACCGCGGCTGCACCGCCGCCCAATTCCACGTTGTGTACTTTATCGTAGAAGCTGACCACCCCGCGCTCACAGAGGACAACCTGCCCGCCCCATGAGCCGACGGAGTCGCACAGCCCGCCGTTCACCAGGGTGCCGGTCCCGCTGCCATTGGCGGAGAATTCGATGTGGTTGGCCTGGTAGGTGGTGCCGCCCACAGTGAGCTCGTTGGTCTCAACATAAGGCAGCGTGCTGAGCACCGCCACGCCGGGGGCGGCGATCTCTACCTGGCTGTTCTGCTGGGAGAAGTCGGCAATTGCCAGGGATTCGTCCAGGGCGGCAACCGACATGACCGAGTCGTAGGAGGCCGGGTAAGAGAGGGCAGTGTTGCCATCGTTGCCTGCGGCTGCGATGGAAAGCACGCCAGCGGCATACAGGTTGCTGAAGGCGCGGCTTTCACGCCCGCTGGAGCGCCCGCCGCCGAGGCTCATGCTGATGATGTCCGCCCCGTTGTTGCCGCAGGTATTGGCCGCAGCGATCAGGTCGGAGGCAAAGGTAGCCGAACCGGCGTTGTTGAAATATTTGACAATATAGAAGGAAACCCCAGGGGCAACCCCTACCACACCCAGGGCGTTGTTCTGCCCGGCAATCGTGCCAGCCACGTGGGTGCCGTGGCCGTAGCCATCTTCTGTATAGGCTTCACCGGCTATTTGAGACGTCCCGCCAGCAGCCGGGAAGAGGTCTTCGTGGGCGGCATAGTAACCGGTGTCGATAATGCAGACTTTGACGTTATTCCCGGTGGGCGCGCCGGCATCAAAACTGCCATCGCGGTTGGTATCCCATACGTCGCGGGCCTGAACGGCATCAATACCCCAGGGGACGGTCTGTCCGTTGGCGTCCACGCTGTCGGCCACCGGAGCCAGGGTGCCCTTGGAGGGGGTGATGCTGATCGGGAAGCGCAGCGGGTCTTCTTCAACATCGGTGATGTTGGGGTTCCTGGTGAGCCCATTGACCGCTTGCGCCGGGACCGTGACGACAAAGGAATTGAGGTCATCGAAGGTGTAGTGGAATTCTGCACCGGCAGCCGAGAGGGCCTGCTGGGCAGCCGCTTTACCGCCAGGGGTGAATCCTACAAATAATCGTACCTGCTGGGCAGCGCCAAAGGCTGGCACTGCTGCGCCCAGGAGGAAGATGAGGATAATCCCTACCAGCGTCAGCTTTTTGAGGTGAGGTTTCATGTGTTTGCTCCTTGCAAAATGAGAGAAAAATAAGAAAATTCCGGCAATCGCCGGGCAAGAAAGATTATAATCCGATAAAATTGATAAATCAAGTAGAAAAATTAATTTTATTTTAATATTAGTCAAAGATCAGGTTTCACTTTGACAAAATCAGTACCAATGGCCGATTAATAAATTTTTTCTAACGGGAGTTGCCTCAATAAAAAGAGACCTGGTGAATGCCGGGTCTCTTTTTTGCTATTCAATTGTATGGTGGCAGCGGCCTGTTCTATATAGCAGGTGTTTGTATTGATGTCTGGAATGAAGCCAATTTGTGTGCGCTAATGTTACGTTGTAGGGCCGCTGCCACATTTGTGGGTGATATCTTTGAAGGGAACGGTGATTCCCACAATCTAGCAGTCCATAGATGGTTCTTTTCGCTGAAACATCAAAGATCTACGGATTTGTGAGAAAGTCTAAGGCATCCTTTGCCTGAACCAGGCCATAGCCGTAGTAAACATCGCGGCCGGGATCGCCCAGTTCCATGGCAGTATAATCTATTGCTTCGCGGATCTCGACATTGGTGGCAGAGGGGACTGCGCTCCACAGCAGGGCGGCTACAGCCGAGACGTGCGGGGTTGCCATGGAGGTGCCGTTCCAGGCCTCATAGCCACTGGCGGGGGATACGATGGTGCTGACCACATCAGCGGGCAACCCAACCGCATTCAGCAGTTCTGTGCCTTGTGACAGTGAGAGGCCGATTGCGACAATATCAGAGCTGTTTCCGTCTCCCAAGGTAGCATAAAGCGCTTCGTCCAGATTGTTGTAGATCACGGCCGCGACACCGCCGCTGTTCTGCACGTTCATCACTTTGTCGTAGAAGCTGATGGACCCGCGCAGGCACAGGACAACCATGCCGTCCCATGCGCCGGTGGAATCGCACAACCCGCCATATACCAGTTCGCCGGTTGCTTCGGCGTAGGGGGAATATTCGACGTGGTAACCAGAGTAGGTAATTCCGTCTGCGGTAACCGTGTTGGTTTCAACGTAAGGGATGGTGCTGAGCACGCCCACACCGGGAGCGGCGATCTCTACCTGGTCGTTGAACTGGGAGAAGTCGGCAACGACTAAATCTTCATCCAGGGCGGCGACAGACATGACCGAATCGTAGGAGGCCGGGTAGTGGTAATCTGAGATGCCATCATTGCTGGCGGCGGCAATGGAAAGCACGCCCTTGGCATACAGTTTGTCGAAAGCCATTCTTTCTTTTCCGCTGGCAGTAGTGCCGCTGAGGCTCATGCTGATGATGTTGGCGCCGTTGTCAGCACATTCGTTGGCGGCTGCAACCAGGTCGGAAGCATGTTGCTTCAGTACCCACGATCCATCATTCGCAAATATTTTGACAATGTAGAGGGATACTCCGGGGGCCACGCCCACTACGCCGAGATCGTTGTTTTGGGCGGCGATGGTGCCTGCGACATGGGTGCCATGGCCGTAGCCATCAGTGAAGGGATCATCGTCCACCTGGGAGAACCCGCCGATCAGGTCTGCATCAACAAGGTCTTCGTGTTCGGAATAGTAGCCAGTGTCGATAATGCACACAGTTACGTCCCCGCCGGTGGGTGCCTTTTTGTCAAATTTGCCGTTGCGGTTCACGTCCCATACGTCGCGGGCCTGGACGGCGTCCACACCCCAGGGGACGATCTGACCGTTGTTATCTACGGTATCGGCTGCCAGGGCCAGGGTGCCTGTGCTGGGAATTTCGCTGACCGGGTAGCGCAGCGGGTCTTCTTCGATGTCGGTGATGTTGGGGTTTTTGGATAGTCCTTGCAGCGCCTGGCCCGGGACGGTGACAACAAAGGCGCTCAGGTCGTCAAATGTGTAGTGGAATTCCGCGCCTGATGCCTTAAGGGCTTGCTGAACGGCCCCTTTTCTCCCTGGTGCGAAGGTAACGAACACCCGTACTTTATCGGGTGCACCCAG
>QKGK01000220.1 GCA_003250455.1 Chloroflexota bacterium
GCTCCGGCACTCCGTGGAAGGAGAACAGCTGCTTCTCAGGCTGGCCGGTCTGCGCCCAGGTCCCGGAGATGCTTTCGGCCAGCGCCTCGATATAGGCCGGGTGCTGGTGGTAATCCTCCACAATCGTGACCTGCTCAAAAGGCGGCAGGCTTTCCAGGGCGGCATACACGGCCTGTTTGGCCGTCTCGGTGGTGGAGGTGGAATACTGCGGGAAGAGCGGCAGCACCACCAGGTGCGCCGCGCCGCCGGCCGAGAGCGCCGCCAGCCCCTGCCGGATGCCCGGTGCGCCGTAGCGCATCCCCACGGCGACCTGCCAATCGGGTTGCTGCCTGGCTATCCCGGCGGCAATCGCCTCGGTGGTCACCAGCAGCGGAGAGCCTTCCGCCCCCCAGATCTTTTGGTATAAAGCGGCCGACTTTGCCGGACGCACCCGCAGGATGATGCGGTTGAGGATCGGCTTCCACAGCCAGCGGGGATAATCGACCACGTACGGGTCACTGAGGAACTCCGCCAGGTAGCTGCGCAGGGCTTCTTCGTCGGGTGCGTCGGGCGTGCCCAGGTTGACGATCAGGATGCCGGTTTTTCCGTTCATCGCCTGGAAAAGAAAATATACAGCTTGATCGCCGCCCCGGAGAGCACCCCGGTGAGGTGTGCTGTTAGGAAAGGCGTGACCGAGGAAACTTCCACTCCCAGCCATTGGACGCCAAAATATACCCCCCATACGCTCACGCCCAGCACCAGCAGCACCGTGCTGACGGTCTTCAGACGCTGGATCTGCCGGGTGGGCGGCGCAGCGCCGGCGGAGGCCTGTTTGCGCAGTACGATCCCGCCGGTAATGAAAAGTATATGCGTGCCCAAAAATGGAATCGCCGGGATATCCTGCTGCAGTAACCGCAGCACAATATATGGCGCCCAGGCCAATACCCCGACACTCCTCTGTAGTGGAAGATTCCACAGTTTCAAACAATACCATAGTCTTGCCACAAGGCCAGTGAGTTTTTGGTAAGTGTTGGCAATTTCTGGAAACAATTCTCGCCGTTCTTTTCCGGATTCCCGCCTGTGTGGGATGTCCTCCGTCCTTTTATGTCGTTCCCGCATGTTTTTCGCGGGAACCCACCCTTTACCCTTTCTGCCCTTTGCGGCTTTTCTCTGCCATAAAACTTTGGCCCTCGCCCCACGAAAGAATCAAAAAAGGGTGAAAGTTTTGGCCTTCACCCTTTCGACTCTGATTATTGATCTATCAGCGCCCGATCAGCTTGTAGACCGCCCCATTCAGATCAACCATATACAGCTCCCCGGCTTCATCCTCCCCAAAGGAGGAGATGTTCGCGTTGAGCTGGAAAAGCTGGCTGGTCTGCCAGAAGCCGTCTGTACCGGGCAGCGCGCCCCAGATGATCCCGGTGCAGTAATCGCCGTACAGGTACACGCCCTGGAAGCCGGGCAGCTGCGTTCCGCGATAGGTGTATCCCCCGCTGACCGAACAGCTGCCGTTGCCGTGAGCATATTCCACCACCGGGTAGATCAGGCTGGCGCTGTCTGGGGCGGTGCCTTCAAAGGGGTGCGTGCCTTCGTAATAGTTCCAGCCGAGGTTAATGCCCCCGAGGATGCCGTAGGGGAGGATATCGATCTCTTCCCAGGCGCCCTGTCCCACATCGCCGATCAGCATCTCGCCGGTCAGCCGGTCAAAGCTGAAACGCCACGGGTTGCGCACCCCCAGCGCCCAGATCTCCGGCAGTCCGCCGGGAGCATTGCCCTCCGGGATGCCATAGGGAGTGCCGTCCGCGGCCGCATCCACATCGATGCGCAGGATCTTGCCCAGCAGCACGTTGGGGTTCTGGGCATTGCCCTGCGGGTCTCCCGCCGAGCCGCCGTCGCCCATCCCTATGTACAGGTAGCCATCCGGGCCAAAGGCGATCATCCCGCCGTTGTGGTTGGCATACGGCTGGTTGATATTCAGCAAGGCCGCGGCGCTGTTCGGGTCGGCCGTGTTGGGGTCCGCCGAGACCTGGTAGCGGGCCACCACGGTGTTGCCGTTCAGGTCGGTATAGTTGACATAGAACAGGCCGTTTTCAGCATAGTTGGGGTGGAACGCCAGCCCGAGCAATCCGCGCTCGGATCTGCTGCTGTCTACCAGGCTGGTGATATTCAAAAATGGGGTTTCCTGCCGGGTCCCGTCCACGTACACCTGGATGACTCCCAGCTTTTCAAGCACAAAGATGCGCCCGGTGCCGTCTCCTGCATGCGTCAGGAAGGTGGGGCTGCGCAGGTTGCGGTCAAACTCCGCCCACAGATATTCCCCGGCATCCGGCATGCTCGCTACCCGCTCTACCGGGGTGGCAGTCGGGGAAGGTTCTGTCGGGGCGGGGGTTGGCGAAGCAGATTCTTCCGTAGGCAGGGGCTGCGGGGTTTCGGTGGCAGGCGGCAGGGTGGGCGGGCTGCCCACCACGGTGGGGTCGTCAGGCGCGGTCAGGCTGCCGCAGGCAGCCAAAATCAGGCTGGTAAGCAGCAGCCCGGAAAATAAAAATCTTCGCTGAAACGCGGTTTTAGTTGAACTTTTCCTTGAATTCGGCGTCTTGAACGTCTTCTTCCGAGATATGGGTTTCATCATCGTCCTTCCATGTTGCGTAGTAAGTACCACTGATACTACGACGATGTTCTTCCACGATATCTTCCGGGGCCAGCTCAATGAACAGGTAAGTAAAGAACCACAGCACCCCGACATCATCAATCACCGGGATGGCCATATCCAGCGGGGAGATCAGGTAAATGATACTGCCCAGCGGCAGCAGTTTCAGCAGCGGGCTGATCCGCGGGTCCTGCCACAGCTTCCAGATCAGCTGGAAATGTTCAGCCACGTTGCGAAAAAAACTCCCGTCTTTGGGAGAACGCATATTTTCAGGGATTTTCATTGGCGCTCACTCTTCCTCGGTAAAGGAGGCATCCACTACCGGGTCTTCCGGGGGTTCCGGGCTTACCTCCGGTGCGATCCCGGCCAGGCGGGCCTGATGTTCTTCCACCACGTCCTGCGGGCAGAGTTCAATGAACACGTAGGTGCCCAGCCCGATGACAAAGGCATCGTCCACTGCCGGGATGGCGGCATCAAATGGAGATACCAGATATACAAGCGTGCTGATGGGTAACAGCTTGAGGAAAAAGTTGACCCGTTTATCGCCGATCAAACGCAGCACCAGGCGTACGGTACGGGAAAGCCCCGTG
>QKGK01000137.1 GCA_003250455.1 Chloroflexota bacterium
CTGAAGGCGATATTCCCCAGCAGGTCATTGATCCACAGGGCAAATAGGGGGATTTCGAACACATCACCGCGGAAGCGGCTGATCGCCTCTCCGGGAGAATCGGGCAGCGCCGAAGCGCCTGGTCTCCGCAAAATATGGCGCAGCAAGTTCTTGCGCAGCAGGGTCAGGGTGGCACCGAAGAAGGGCACATTGGTGCTCACCAGTCCGAACAGCCCCAGGATGCGGCCAACCTCCCCGGCAAACAGGAACGCCACCAACGTCCACACGCCGAACTGGGCAGGCTGGTCGCCGGTGAGCAAGTCGAAGAACCAGCGCATCGAAAGTCCCGGCAGCTGGAAGGACATCATCAGCAGCAGCATGGCCCCCAGGTTCATCAGCCACAGTTTGGGCCGGAAGCGGATCATGTCCAGGATCACCCGCCAGGCTGGTTGAGCGCTGCCTGCCTCTTTTTGGGCGTAATCCTTGGGCTTTGCCATCCTCGGTTCGGAAGCCGTGGTCATGCCAGCACCTCCTCCAGCCCGGTTTGCAGCAGCTGGTAATAGTGGGACTTGGCATCCCGTTCCAGGGCTTCTCTTTGCCCATATTCCAGCACTTTGCCGCTGTCCAGGATGAGAATATCGTCCGCCCGCTCCACCGTGCGCAAGCGGTGAGCGATGATGATCGCCGTGCGGTCCTTCAACAGGCGGTCCACCGCCCGCTCGATCAGCTGTTCGGTGGCCGGGTCCAGCCGAGAGGAGGCCTCATCGAGGATCACCAGGCCTGGGTTGCGTAAGAATACCCGCGTAAAGGCTAATAGCTGCGCCTCCCCCGCCGAAAGGCTGCGCCCGCCAGTCTCCAGCCGGGTATCCAGCCCCTTGGGGAGCGATTCCAGCCAATCCCGCAGGCCGAGGTCATCAATTACCCGCAGCAGGTGGTCATCGGTGATTGCATCGTCAAAAAAGGTCAAGTTGTCGCGCACAGTAGCCTGGAATAGCTGTACATCCTGGGTCACAATTGCCACCCGCTGCCGCAGTTCGTTCAGTTTGGTATCGCGGATATCGACGCCGCCCAGGGCGATGCGCCCTTCGATCAAGTCGTACAGGCGAAAAACCAGCCGGGCCAGCGTAGTCTTGCCGCTGCCGGTGCGCCCCAGCAGCCCCAGCACCCGCCCGGGGGTCAGGGATGCCTGAACGCCATCCAGTACGCGGTCTTCTTCCACGTAGGCAAAGCCGACATTCTCAAACGCCAGGGAGAGTGGCCCGGAGGGGATCACAGCCCCATAGCCATCCACCAGCGAGGGGCTGAAGCCGCGCAGTTCGATCAGACGTTCGGTGGCCGCCCCGATGTTCTGCAGGTTTTCCACCTGCTGGGTCAGCTCCCGGATCGGGCGGCGCAGCAGATTGAGATAATTGACCAGCAGGTAAACCGTCCCGATGGTGAACAGGCCGCGCTGGTAAAAATGCTGCCCGCCCACAAAAGCGGTGCCCAGCCCGGCTGCCAGCAGCACGGTGGTGATCCCGATCACGACGATGGTGCGTATGCTGGCCTGCTTCCAATGATACATGACTTTATACATCAGCTTGTAAAGCCCAAGCAGCACAAAATCCACTGCCCCGGCAGAGCGGATGTCCTCGGTTCCGGCCAGGCGTTCTTCCAGATAGCCAAACAGGTCAGCCACGGCAGCCCGCTGGGCCTTCTGATGCGGGATAGCGATCCCCTGCACGCGGTTGAGGCCGAAGAGCGTCAGGGCAACAAACCCGCCAAACACCAACCCCAGCTGCCAGTCGTCCAGGAAGATCGCCACCAGGATACCAAGCACCAGCAGAATATTGCCCAGCACCCGGATGACGAACTGGGAAAAGAAGTTGGAAAGCTCGGCCACATCGCCATCCACCCGCTCGATCATTTCGCCCGGGCTGACGTTGTTGTGGAAGCTCATGTCCAGGTTGAGGCAGTGTTCGGCCAGTTCGGCGCGCAGCTCGTTGGTGGCCGTCCAGGCAACGTACTCCCCTGTATATGCCGCGCTGACCGCCAGGATTTGCTGCAGGATGGCAATCACAATGAACCACACCGCCGCCCGGATGAGCAGCGCCTGGTCTCCCCCTGAAGAGGCGGTATCAATGAAGTAACGCACAATCTGGGGGTTGACAATCCGCAGGCCGATGCCGCTGAAAAGCAGGATGCCAAGCAAAACAAACCGGCCCATTTGAGGCCGGATATGGGGTGCTAATAACTGCCAGTACTGCCGGAAAGGAACCTTCATCGTACTCCTTTAGTAGCCAGGGAAAGAATTATACCCTAAAAAAGTTGCTGCAATATTGGCCAGAAGACGGATAAATTTTCAATTTCACCACACAGAAACCTGAATAACCTACGTTATAATTCACCTCATGCTCATGGAGACAGTCATCAACACAATACTCATAGCCATCAGCCTGCTGGGTACGCTGGGGTTTGGCTGGTTTGCCATCGTATCGCTGCGGGAAAATACCCGCCGGGCA
>QKGK01000191.1 GCA_003250455.1 Chloroflexota bacterium
CTGCCGGTTCCAGCAAGGGCCAGTTCACGTCCCCATGCTTTGCCAGCTCTTCCTGCTCGTATATTTTTCCGCTGATCGTCCAGGTGATCTGGTGACCGCTGAAGGTTTCGCCGTCCACAGTCAAAGCCGCAGGCCTAAGTTGAGAAAGCCAAACGCCACGGTAATATAAGGAGCGGAACGCTACCTGAAAGCCAACTACCTCGTCATCTTCTGTCACATTTCGAAACCCACGTGATTGGATACATTCTTTATCTAGCATGGTCTTTTGCCTCCTGCAATTATCGTGTTTAGTTTTCGCCCAAAAGCTGTTTCATCATGATGTGCTGCCGGCGCAGTTGGTCTGAGACATAGCCTGGGATTTCTTTATGCGGGCCTTCATATTCGCTCAGAAGATACCCATCCCACTGGTGCTCAAGCAGCAAGTTGAGGATTTCATCATAAGGGGTGGTTGTTTCGATAAAATCCTCGCTCATGTTTTGAAACTTGGCGTGACAGGCATACACATACGGCAGCAGGGGCTTAATGTCTTCCACCGGGCAGAACAGCTTCATAAAAGGGGCTAATTCTTCGCCTTCGCGCATCGGGATCGGGTTGGTGGAGAAAACGCCAAAATCCACATTGATACCAAAATACTTGGTATTTTCCTTCTCGATAAACTCTACATACTCGTCCACCATCTTCGATTTGAGCAAAGTGGGCTTATGGATTTCCGGGCACATGCGCACATTGTATTCCTCAGCATCAGGCAGCGCCATTCTGATGAATTCACGCCAGTTCTTCACCGGCGTCAGGTCGTCATCGATCACACCCAGCTTGGTGCGCAATACCGTAAAACCAAGTTTATTCGCCAGCTTGATATCCCTCAGGAGCATGTCGTAGGATTCCTGGGTGCTTAATTCACGGCCCTGGTAAAGGCGGGAATCGACCCAATGGCCATATTCCACCGGCTTTATCTTGTATTTATCCAACAGGAAGAACCAATTCTCCACCCATTCATCTGTGGGTTCCGGGTAACCCTCGACATGCCCATTCGCCAGGATTTCAAGCCCATCGGCGCCCAGGTCGGCGATATCGGCAAACATGTCCTCAAGCGTCATCGTCACACCGTACTCGCCCGAATAGCTGTACAGCGAGACGCCGCGCTTCGGCTTCCCAACGTTCAAATCCGAACCAACCATTTTCTCTCCTTAATCATTTTTTTATTTACTTCACCCAACAAGACTGCTGGTTTTTGCGCTGCAAAGATGGAAAAATTTCTCTTTAAATTTTATTTACACGTGTAATCATACTTTAACAAAATCCAGGATGTTTGTCAACGAGAAGTTTTCCTCAATTACAATTTTCTATTGACGGCCATCATCGTTGAATCATATCCCCCGCTTTGCTGCCTATACCCGCCCCTCAAGGAACTCCCGCAATAAGTCCCGCACGGCGGGTGCGCCAGAGGCAGTCAGGGCTTCCTTAGAAACTGTTTGCATCTCGCTCAGGTCGACAGCACGCATCATCGCCTTGACCTGCGGGATCGTGCTGGCATTCATGCTCAGTTCGTCCACCCCCAGTCCCACCAGCAGTCCAGCCCCCATTTGGTCCCCGGCCAGCTCCCCGCACACGCCCACCCAGATGTCATTCGCATGTGCTGCCTCCACCACCTGTTGGATCAGCCGCAGCACCGCCGGATGGGTCGCGTCTGCCAGTTCGGCCAGGTCCGGGTTGCCCCGCTCTGCTGCCATCGTATATTGGGTCAGGTCGTTGGTCCCCACGCTGAAGAAATCCACATGCGGGGCAATTGCGTCCGCCAACATCGCTGCCGCCGGGACTTCGATCATGATCCCGGTCTCCACCGGCCACTGGTGCGCTATTCCCTCCTTTTCCAGCGCCAGGTGAGCTGATTCCAGCATCTGGCGGGCTTTCAGCACTTCGGAGAGATTCGCCACCATCGGGAACATGATCTTGAAATTGAACCCCTCACCCGCCCGCAGGATCGCCCGCAGCTGAGACATGAACAAATCTTCCCTTTTCAGAGAGAGCCGGATCGCCCGCACGCCCAGGAAAGGATTCTCCTCCTCCGGCATGGAGATATAAGGCAGGTCCTTGTCCCCACCTACATCCAACGTGCGCACCACGATCGGCCGGTCCTGTTTCCCGTCTCCTGCCAGCCCTTCAGCAATCTCTACCAGAGAGCGTACCTGATCTTCCTCAGTGGGCGGCGTCTCCCGCGTCAGGTATAGGAACTCTGTACGCAGCAGACCAACCCCTTCTGCCCCATTTCTCAGGGCGGCCCGGGCATCTGCGGCATTCCCCACATTCGCCACCACTTCCACCCGCGTGCCGTCGCGTGTAACACAAAGCGCCTGGCTGGTCTCCATCAATTTGGCGCGCTGCGCCAGCCAGCCTTCCCGCTTTTCCCGAATTTCCTGCCGGACCTTTTCCGCCGGGTTCACCCACACGTCCCCGGTGAACCCATCCAGGGCAAACAG
>QKGK01000394.1 GCA_003250455.1 Chloroflexota bacterium
GCAGCTTATCATTTTTGGGGGCTGGTGCATGGTTTGGCTACCTTGCGCAATGGATTCCTGAGCAATATGCAGGTGGATTTCGAGATGACGCACCGCCAGGCCATCCGCACCATGGTTCAGGGTTGGAGGGGGACATGAAATAAACGCGAAGCATGTAAATTTTTTTTACCTAATACCGAACAGTGTTCAAATAATGATATATGTTAGAAAAGGAGTTTGAAATGAGATCTGTGATTATTGTGATCCTGCTGGTTGTGTTAGTGATCAGTGGGGTGTTTTATTGGAAGAGCGCCAATGACCCGCTGAAAAATTTGGCGCAGGAGGTTCCTGCTGATGGTGAGGAAGGAGATTTCACCCTGCAGTCGTGCGCTTTGAGGAATAAAGGCCGAACCTTCCTGGCCGAATGCGGGACCATCCTGCTGCCTGAAAACCGGGAACACCCCGAAGGTAAGCTGATCGCGCTGCCGGTGGTGCGCTTCCTCTCGACTTCAGAGACTCCTGCCGAGCCGATCTTCTGGCTAAACGGCGGGCCAGGGTCCTCCAATATTAGCTGGTGGCCCAATGAGGATGTGTTGGCAGCGCATGAGGTTGTATTGGTCGGCTACCGGGGGATTGACGGCAGTTCGAATATGGTCTGTAAGAATATGAACCAGGCCATAAAGGGAGATGGGGAAGATATGCTCAGTGATGCTTCCCTGGAGATCATTGGCGAAGGGATCAATGAGTGTGCCCAAAGCTTGATTGAAGAAGGATATGACCTGGACCAGTATACGCCGGTGCAGGTGGTGGAAGACTTTGAAGATGTTCGTGCTGCTTTGGGCTACCAGCAAATCAACCTGTTTGGCGGCAGCTACGGCACGCGGGTTGCGTACTACTATGGGCGGTTGTTCCCGGAGTCCATTCACCGGGCAGTGTTAATTGGTACCAATCCGGATGGCGGTTTTGTGGTTACTCCGGATCAGCTGGAACCGGTGTATGCCCGGTACGATCAGTTTGCTGAGCAGGACCCGGACTTCAACCCGCTGTCTGGTAGCCTGAGCCAGACGATCCGGCAGGTAGTTGCAGATGCGCCGGACCATTGGCTGTTCCTGCCAATTAACAAGGGTGAGCTTGAATTGGTGCTGTATATCCAGATGTTCTTCCGGCAGACCAGCCCTCAGGTGTTCGATGCCGTCTTAGCCGCAGAACAGGGCGATTACAGCGGGCTGGCGCTGCTTTCCAACCTGGGGAACTTTATCTTTCCGGTGATGCTTTCCCAGGGGGACTTCTTTGCCAAGGGATATTCTGCAGATCTTGATCCGGAGATAGATTACAGGACTTTGCTAACCGACCCGGATTCGCCATTGGGATCGCCCTTGAGCTATATGCTGTTCGCCAACCCCGGGGAATGGCCTGCCCAACGCATTTCTGTCGAATTGCGGGAAATGCAGCCTGTGGAGATGGAAGCCTTGCTGATCAACGGCGGGCTGGATGTGATCACTCCGCCCGGGAACCTGGACGTGTACGCGGCGGCTTTCCCCAATGGAAACACGCTACTGTTTGAAGAGATGGGCCATGTTGCGGATATTACCAATTTACAGGCGGAAGCTTTCACCAACTTGCTGCTGACCTATTTGGACTCTGGTGAGGTGGATGACAGCGGTTTCGTACCCATGCCGGTCGATTTCTCGGTCGGGTTTGGGTATCCGCAGCAGGCAAAACTGCTGGTGGGGGTGCTGGCCTTGTTGGGTGTGGGGTTGGTGTGGGGGTTATATGCCTTACTGCGCCGCTGGGTTGGATAATGTCTTTCTGGTTGCCTTTTGACGTTGTCTTTTCTATAATGGATGAGAGGTATTTTCCAACCAGAGGACAAAGGAACGATGATGAGGCAAGATAACAAGGTGTTTGAGGTCATGGTGATATTGCTGCTGTTGATGATGGCAGGCTGTGGAGATGCCGGGGTGCCGGTCAATCCGGTGGACGAGCCAGTCCCGGTTGTGGAAGATACAGTGGATAATCTGCCCCAGGAAGAAGATGCTCCCGCGGAAGAGATCGTCAGTGAGCCAACCAATACACCGGAGGAAACGGCATCAGAATCACCAGGGGAGGAAGATACCCCGCTCCCTGCCGCTCCCCAGCCAGTGACCTTTGAGACCGTAGATGGGCGCACGCTTGAGGGGCTGTATTACCCCCCGAAAGCGGCTAATGCCCCGGTAGTGGTGCTGATGCACTGGGCGCCCGGCTCGATGCAGGACTGGGCGGAGATCGCTCCCTGGCTGCAAAACCGCCCGGAGGAAGTGGGGGAAACGGAAAGCTGGTTCCCGCCGATGCCTGATGAGGTTTCCTTTGCCGTGGTGGCCTTCAACTTTGGCAACTATGGCAGCAGCGAGTACGGCGGCTCTTGGGAGAGCTACACGCAGGATGCCCAGGCTGCCCTGGAATTTGCCGCTTCGCTGGCAGAGACCGACCCGCACCGGGTGATCAGCATGGGGGCC
>QKGK01000380.1 GCA_003250455.1 Chloroflexota bacterium
CCGGAGTACTGTTAGGAATTGTTCTGATCGTTGTGCTGATCGCCATCGTTTTGGTGGTGGTTGGGCTGCGCAAATCCAGTGGGGTTGACCCTCTGGAGGAGCGTTTAGCCGAGTTTGCCGAGCGCGGAGAAGCGGCCAGCCTGCATGATATTGAAATGTCACAGCCGTTTGTGGACCGCGTGATCATCCCGGCGGCGAATAAATTAGGGGAATTGGCCTTGCGGGTTACACCGCAAAAAGCCCTGGATGAGATCCAGCGCAAGTTGGAAATGGCGGGTAATCCGCGCGGAATCCAGCCCACCACCTTTTTTGTCAGCAAGTTTATCCTGGCGATCTTCTTTGGTTTTGGGATGAGCCTGGTATATGGCTCTGACCTGTTTACCTTTACTAATATACTGATCACACTGGGGACGGTCATTTTTGGGTTTGTGATGCCCAACATGCTGGTGGATGCCAAGATCAGACGGCGGCAGGATGAAGTGACCAAAGCGCTGCCGGATGCTCTTGACCTGTTGACCATTTGTGTGGAAGCCGGCCTGGGGTTCGATGCTGCCATGCGCAAGGTGGCAGATAAATGGGACAATGAGCTTTCGATTGCATTTTCCAGGGCGCTGCAAGAAATCCAGTTGGGTAAGCTGCGCCGTGAAGCGCTGCGTGATATGGCAGACAGGATTGGCGCTTCGGAATTTGAATCGTTTATCGCTGCCGTGATCCAGAGTGAGCAGCTTGGTGTGAGCATGGCCAAGATCCTGCGCATCCAGTCGGATGATATGCGCGTAAAACGCCGTCAGCGAGCGGAACAGGCCGCACAGCGTGCGCCGGTTTTGATGCTGCTGCCGATGGCATTTCTGATCTTTCCCACCATCTTGATTGTAATGATGGGGCCTGCGGTATTGATCGTGATCAACGGGCCTTTAGGGGATATTTTTGGCGGATAAGGAAACAAACTGAAAATCCCCGATGCACACATGCCGGTTCAGCTGCGGGTCGTTCAAACCCTCTGGACCGGTTTGGATTGGCTTTTCCCGCCAACATGTGCAAGCTGTGGGGAACCTGGAATGCGCTGGTGCGCTTCGTGCGCTGAAAAGGCGGCCAGGACAACGGCAGGATACTGCACTTTATGCGGGACTCCCGCGGCAGCTGGCAATTCTTTCCATCAATGCAGTCGTACAGACTGGCTGGATATTGCTTATTCCTGGGGGATGTACCGTTATCCGTTGAATAAAGCAATCCAAAAATTGAAATATTCCCGTGATATGGCATTGGGTGATACGCTTTCCCGTTTGCTTTACCAGGTCTGCAGGCAAGAGGCGCTGCACCCTGATCTGGTGGCCCCGGTGCCACTTTCCCGGGAGAGGAAGCGTTCCAGAGGGTATAACCAGGCGGCTTTGCTTGCCCGGCCATTGGCCTGGATGTTGGGCGCGGTGTATTCCAACACGATGTTGCACCGTATGCGCGACACAGCCAGCCAGGTGGGGTTATCTATTGAACAGCGAAAAGAGAATATGGAAGCGGCTTTTTCTGCAGGCAAGGGGGATTTGACAGGGAAGACAGTACTGCTGGTGGATGATGTGCTGACTACCGGCGCTACGCTGGACGCAGCTGCAAAAGCGTTCAAAGCGGCAGGGGCTGGAAAAGTGATTGGGCTGGTGGTTGCCCGAGCATAGCCCGATTTCAATCACTTTTACTCATTTTGAATGAGATTAGGGGATAATCTGGTAAGATAGAGACAGGAAACTTATTTGAAATAGGAGTGAATATGGCAATACAAGTTGAAGTAAAATCAAATGGGTTTAGCCTTAATGACAGATTGTTCGACTATGTAAGTACGAAAGCAGGAAAACTGGATCGCTATATCCAGGGGGCGGATGAAGTTCGAGTTGAACTTACGTACGCCAAGACTGCCCGGATGGCTTCGGACCGGTTTGTCGCTCAAATTACCCTGAGCGGCAAAAGGATGCTCCTTCGCTCGGAGGAACGTTCCGATGATGCCAATGCCGCGTTTGACGCTGCCCTGGATAAGATCCAGCGGCGGATCGCCCGCTATAAAGGAAAGCGGTACCGCGGCCGAGGTGACAGCCTTTCGATGGGTGAGGCAGCAATGGAAATCATCGAAGAAGAGATCGCTGCTGAAATGGCGGAAGAACTGGCCGCAGAAGCTGAACCGGTCATCGCCCGCCGGAAAAAGTTTACCCTTTTTCCGATGGATGAATTTGAAGCGGTGGAACAGAGCAAGTTGCTGGGCCACGATAATTTCTTCATTTTTTTCAATATGGATACCAATTCTGTCAATGTGTTATATACCCGCCGGGATGGCACCTACGGTTTGATCGATACGGAGATGGCCTAGCGATCAGTACCGTTTCATACCTGACATACGAATATTCAGCCGGATGCGAAAGCGTCCGGCTGGTGTTTTTATTCCAAGATGTAATGGAGCGGTTTGCGATTTACAATTGACTAAACGGGC